>PLZH01000294.1:1463-15652 GCA_003152055.1 Burkholderiales bacterium | reverse complement strand
CTGTTGAGTGCGAGATTGGGCACCGGCATGCTGCCGCGAAAGACAAGCGGCAGCTGGTCGGTGAAGGCGATCGCGTCGTGCGCGCCGAGCACGGCCGCGAGCCGGTTCATGAACCCCGACTGGAAATCGCGCCGGCCTTGCAGCGGCTGGCCGAGCTCGATCGAATCCTGCGTCTCGAAGTGGCTGCGCGAGGTGTCGTCGGTGCCGGCGAAGGGAATGAACGCGGCCTGCTTCTTCTCGAACAGCGGCAGCACCGAATCGCGCAGAGCCGGATGGAGGCTCCAGTCGCCGTCGAGCGGCAAAGCCGCATCAGCGGCCGTGCCGGGGCGCGCGACGGCGATGTTGGGGCGCTGCTCGTAGTAGAAGCCGCTCGAGCTCGGCACGAGCAGGCTGGTCGCGTCGTAGCCGCCGCGCAGGAAGACGACCAGTACGCGCGCCGGTGCATCGGGCGCAGCCAGCAGCGTGGCGCGGCCCGTGGCCAGCGGAAGCACGGCGCCGGCGGCGATCGAGCGGCGGATGAATTGCCTGCGTTGCATGCGATATCCCCTGGGCGAAGTTCAGCGCATCATGAACTCGGGCGACGAGAGCAGGAAGACGTTCCATTCCTGCGGCGAGGTCGCGCGGTCGAGCGCAGAGCGCGTGCCGGCGCTGAGTGTCGGCTCGATGCTTTCGTAGAAGAAGGCGCTCGCCAGGCGCGGGAAGGCCGGCGCATCAGCGCTCGCGCCTTCGGGCCGGAAGAGGCCGGCGCTGCCGCTGCCGATGGCGCGCGCGATCTCGAATCGCGTCGCCATCTGGCCGGGGCTGGCCCAGGCCGATTCGTCGAGCGGATAGCCGTCGGGCGTCTGCCGGTTGTAGGGCGATTCGCCCAGGCGGGCGAGCCAGCCGAGCATCGGCCCGGTGTTCTGGATCGGCCGATCGTCGTAGGCGAGGCGCACGGCCGAGACCACGTAGTGCATCGGATCCTTGAACTTGCGGCCGAGCGTGGCGCCGAATTCGGGCGCTTCGAACATCGCGCCGAGCGTCACGGCGATGTCGCCCTCGCTGCCGGAGAAGGCCTGGGCCATGCGGACGACCAGGGCCGGCGGCGGCGCGTCGGCGGCGAAGTACTCGGCGAGCTTGCGGCTCACGAAGCGCGCCGTCTGTGGATGCGCGGCGAGCCGCCCGAGCTCGTCGAGCACCTCGTTCCAGCCGCGGCCGGCAATGCTCTGGCCAAGCACGACCTTTTCGCCCATGTCGTGGCGGCCGGGATTGAACTCGGTCAAGCCCTGGCGCACGTAGAGATCGCGCTGGTTGGCCCGCAGGTCGGGCGTCTTGTCACCGAGGTTGATGCCGAGCCCGGTGAGGACGCGGGCGAGCTCCTGGACGTCTTTCTGCGAATAGCCGCCCGCGACGCCGAGGGTATGCAGCTCCATCACCTCGCGCGCGTAGTTCTCGTTGATGCGGCCGGCCGCGTTCTGCTCGTTGTCGAGGTAGCGGATCATCGCCGGGTGCGTCGCGCTGGCGATCAGCAGGTCGCGAAAGCGGCCGAGCGCGCGCGGCCTGAGCGCCCGGTCTTCGTAATCGCCGACCATGACGCGCAGGTTGCTCTTGTACTGATGCACGTTGAAGTGGTTGAACCAGAACCACGTCATCTGTTCCTGCAGCTGGTTCGGCGAATAGAGCGCGCGCAGCAGCGAGCGCGAAGCCGCTTCGCGCGCGACCTTCGTCAGCGCCTGCTGATAGACCTGTTGTGCGGCCTGCTTGGCGGCGCTGTCGCTCGCTTCCTTTGCCTTCGCATCGCTGTCGCGCCGCGCCGCTTCCATGTCGGCGACGAGCGTCTCGAACGGCGTCGTGCTGATCGACATCGCGTCGATCAGGGCCTGCGCCTCGCCGGGCAGGCGCGTGTCGCGGCCCGGATGCAGTTGTGCCTGCAGCCAGGCGGCGCGGCCGGCGTGGTCGAGCCCGGCCGCCGTCGCCGCCGAGGCGCCCCAGGCGACGCGATTGACCAGGGCGAGATCGCCCGGCGCCAGCGTGGCGTCGCGGCGCTTCGCCCGGCGCGGCGCGGTGGCCTCGGCCACGCCTTCGCCGCCGGCCGGCGATACCGAAGCACAGCCGGCTGCCAGCCCGACCCAGGGTCCTGCCGCGAGCACGGTCGCCGATTCGAGGAACACGCGGCGCGAAGGGGGTGACCCGCTGAAAGGCGGCGCAGCGGTGCTCGGATCAGGCATGGTCCTCGTCGCAACGTGGTGCGCCGGTGTGGCGATGACAGCTCGGGCGCGCTTTACGCGGCCGACACGCCCGGCACCGCTTTCGGTTGACGAGCGCGCTCGTTCCTGAGGGGGACTTCCAAAGAGGGACGCTAGCGCGCGCCGGGCGTCGCATAATCTTTCCAGCCCATCCGAAAACAGGAGCCATGCCATGGCATCGGTCAACAAAGTCATCATCGTCGGCAACCTCGGCCGCGACCCCGAGGTTCGCTACACGCCCAACGGCAGCGCCGTCTGCAACGTCAGCGTCGCGACAACGCGCAGCTGGAAGAACAAGGAGTCCGGCGACAAATCGGAAGAGACGGAATGGCACCGTGTCGTCTTCTACGACAAGCTTGCCGAGATCGCCGGCGAATATCTGAAGAAGGGCCGCTCGGTCTACGTCGAAGGGCGCCTGAAAACCCGCAAGTGGCAAGACAAGGATGGCGTCGAGAAGTACACGACCGAGATCGTCGCCAGCGACATGCAGATGCTCGGTAGCCGCGAAGGCTTGGGCGCCGGTGCGCCCACGGGCGGCGAAGACAGCGGCAATGGCGGCGGCTCGAGCTACGAGCGCCCGGCGCCGGCGTCGCGCCCGGCTGCCGCAGCGGCGAACCGGCCGGCGGCGAAGTCGACGACCGGCTTCGACAACATGGACGATGACATTCCGTTTTAGCGTCCGGGGCGGATGCGGCCAAGGTGGGCGGCGGCGAGAGCAAGCGCATCGACAACATCGTTGCCCAAGCTCAACGAGATCTTCCTGGGCGCAAAGAAGTAGCGCTCCGCGGCCCTAGCGATCGCTGCCGTTGCGCGCCCGGCCGACGTCGAGCGCCGACACCGACGGCGCGCTGTTGCCCCACGAAGCGCGAACGAAGCTGAGCAAGTCGGCGACCTCGTGGTCGTGAAGGACGTTGGCAAAAGGCGGCATGCCGAAGGGGCGCGGATTGCCGGCCGTCGTTGGCGGGAAGCCGCCTTCGAGAACGATGTGCACCAGGTTGGTGGTCGAGCGCATCGTCACGGCACGGCTGCCGGCAAGCGCCGGGTACGCGCCCGGCACGCCACGGCCCGCCTCGCCGTGGCAGGCGATGCAGTGATCGTGATAGAGCTTGGCGCCGCGCTCGCCCGGGGATCTGGCCGCGGGCGCGCGGTCGTCGCTTTCGCGCGGTGCGGGCAGCGACTGCAGGTAGGCGGCCATCGCCGCCGCGTCGGCGTCGCTGAGATATTGCGCGCCCTTGCCGACGACTTCGCTCATCGGTCCCATGACGAAGCCCTGCTTCGCGACGCCCGTCTTCAGCAGGCGGACGATCTCGGTCGGCGGCCAGCCGGCGACGCCGGCTTCGCGCGGCGAGGCGAGCGAAGGCGCGTACCAGTTCTGTACCGGGATGAGGCCGCCTTGCAGGTCGAGCGTGCCCGGCGTTGCGCCGAGGGCGTTGCGCGCTGAGTGGCAGGCGTTGCAGTGGCCGAGCCCTTCGACGAGATAGGCGCCGCGGTTCCACTCGGCCGAACGTGCCGGATCGTCGTGGTGCGCGGCCGGGCGAAAGTAGAGGGCGCGCCAGACCGCGAGTGCGACTTGCGTGTCGAACGGAAAGCCAAGCGCCTGAGTGCGATTCGGCCGCACGACGGCAGGCAGGCCTTGCAGGTACGCGAACATCGCGTCGGCATCGCTGCGGTCGACGCGCGTGTAGTTCGGGTATGGAAACGCCGGGTAGAGGAAGCGCCCGTCCCGCGAGCGGCCATGGTGCAGGGCGCGCCAGAAATCGTCCGGCGACCAGGCGCCGAGACCGGTCTTCGCATCGGGCGTGAGATTCGAGCTGTAGACGTTGCCGAACGGCGTCTCGATGGCGCGGCCCCCGGCGAAGGCCGAGCCGCCGCGCTCGGTGTGACAACCACCGCAATCGCCGGCGCGCGCGAGATATTCGCCGCGCGCGACCTGCGCCGCGTCCGCGACCGGTAGCGCGCCGGCGGCGCGGGAACGCACCTCGTCTTCACCGCGTACGCTGAGCCAGGCGACGAGGCCGCCGAGAACGACGACTGCCACGAGCGCGCAAAGCCCCGCGACGAGCGCCGCGCGACCGAGCCTCATCGCGTCGGGCCGCTCGCCGCGCCCGGGGATAAGGGCGAAGCGGTGCCGGCGTTGGCGACGCCACCGCATTCGAAGGGCAGCGGCGCGGCGAAAGTGCTCGCCGCCCGGGCATCCGCGGGAACGGGCTGCGCTGCGAGCCACGCCGAGATCGCGCTGATCTCCTCGGGCGCGATCGCCTTGGCGACGCGGCTCATGCAGTCAGGCGATTGGGCGCGGCGCTTGTCTTCGCGCCAGGCGCCGAGTTGCGCGTTGAGGTAGTCGCGCGGCAGGCCGAGCAGGCCGGGAACGAACGGCGCCGTTCCCGTCATCGCCTTGCCGTGACAGGCGATGCAGGGTGGCACGTGGCGCTTCGCATCGCCCTCGGTGACGAGGCGCGCCGCGCTTGCTCTCTCGGCGTCGCCGAGCGCCGTCGCGGCGGGCGGCGGATAGGGGATCTCGAGCGAGGCGAAGTGAGCCGCAATCTCGCGGAGGTAGGCGTCGTCCAGCGGCGCGAGCAGGCCGTTCATCAAGGCATAGTGACGGCGCGCGTCGCGAAAGTTGAGCAGCTGGTTGTAGAGGTAGCCGGCCGGCTTGCCGGCGATGCGCGGGTAGAAGCCGTCGGGCGCGGCGCGCCCCTGCCGGCCGTGGCAGCCGGTGCAGGCCAGGACGCGCTGCGCCATCGTGTCTTCGAACGGCGCCGCTTCGATCGGAGCGGCGACGCTGCAGGCGAGAACCGCGGCCGCCGCTCCGGCGGCCGCGTGCCGTCGCCGTGGCCTCACCGGTCGTGCCCGGGATCGAGCACCTCGCGCGCCATCGCCGCCGCGTCGCTGCCGGCGATGTCCGCGAGGCCGCTGGCGACGCCTTCGCGATCGGCGGCCGGCCGGTTCTGGCTCACCTTCCATTTGCCGACGAGCGACGTGAGGACGATCTCGAGGCCGACGATCGCGCGCAGCATGCCGTCGATGTAGTCGGCTGGCGCATCGGTGACGGCCCACGGGCCGGCCTGCGTCGCCGCCTGCCTCGCGCGCTCGCCTTCGTGGTGATCGGTGAGGCGCGAGACGAACGCCTGCAGCCAGGCGGCGTCGTCGATGGCGCGCAGTCTGCCGCGCCCCTGCACCATCACGTAGTTCCAGGTCGGCACGACCTTGCCATGCTCGGCTTTGCTCGGGTACCACGCCGGCGAGACGTAGGTTTGCGCGCCCTGGAAGACGACGAGCGAATCGACGTCGCTGCGCGCGTCGCGCCAGACCGGGTTGGCGCGGGCGACGTGGGCGCGCAGGATGCCCGGCCCGCCGGCCGGATCGGCATCGAGAAAGAAGGGCACGCTGTTGGCATCGATGCCGTCCGGGCCCAGGGTGACGAGAAGGCCGAAGGGATGATCGCGGACGAGCCGCAGCAGCACCTCGGGGCGGCTTTCGGCGAAATGGGCAGGCAGGTACATGGTGGTGTCAGGCCAGGGATTCTGCGATCGGCCGCGTGGCGTGGCGGGCGATCGAAGCGGCGCTTATCACGGCGCCGCCGAGGCAGACCTCGCCGTCGTAGAGCACGGCCGACTGGCCGGGCGTCACCGCCCATTGCGGCGTGTCGAAGCGAAGCGCCAGGTGGCCGGTCGCGTCGGCCGCGACGATCTCGCAGGCGGCATCGGCCTGCCGGTAGCGCGTCTTGGCGGCGAAGGGCCCGGGCGCCGGCGCCCGGCCGGCGACCCAGCTGGCGTCGTCGGCAACGAGCGCGTCGCTGCCAAGCCAGGGATGATCGTGGCCCTGCACGACAAAGAGGACGTTGGCGCCGATGTCCTTTCGGGCGACGAACCAGGGCGCGTGCTCGCTGCCGCCGCGCTTCGCCTGGCGCTCCTTCAGGCCGCCAATGCCGATGCCCTTTCTCTGGCCGAGCGTGTAGAACGACAGGCCGACGTGCTCGCCGATCGTGCGGCCGCGATCGTCCATGATCGGCCCCGGTGCGTTCGCCAGATAGCGATGGAGGAACTCGCGGAACGGCCGCTCGCCGATGAAGCAGATGCCGGTCGAATCCTTCTTCCTCGCGTTGGGCAGGCCGATCTCGGCAGCGATGCGGCGCACTTCGGTCTTCTCGAGCTCGCCGATCGGAAAAAGCGTTTGCGCCAGCTGCGCCTGCGTCAATCGATGCAGGAAGTAGCTCTGGTCCTTGCGCCCGTCGCAGCCTTTCAGCAGCGCGAAGCTGTCTTCGGCTTTGCGGACGCGCGCGTAATGGCCGGTCGCGATCTTCTCGGCGCCGAGGCGCACTGCGTGGTCGAGGAAGGCCTTGAACTTGATCTCGGCGTTGCAGAGCACGTCGGGGTTGGGCGTGCGGCCGGCCGCGTACTCGCGCAGGAATTCGGCGAAGACGCGTTCTTTGTATTCGGCCGCGAAATTGACATGCTCGATTTCGATGCCGAGCACGTCGGCGACGCTCGCTGCGTCGAGAAAATCCTGGCGCGACGAGCAGTACTCGTCATCGTCGTCGTCTTCCCAGTTCTTCATGAAAATGCCGACGACCTCGTGCCCGGCACGCTTCAGCAGCCACGCCGTCACGGCCGAGTCGACGCCGCCGGAGAGGCCGACGACGATCCGGTGCCTGCGATGGCCGTGCGAGTGGCTCATGAGCGCATCGTAGCCGCCGCGCCCCGTCCGCATGGCGGCGAAGGTTGCCGCGAGGCCGCCGCGCCGACAATCGCCGGCCATGGACGACCGGCCGACGAATGCGGGCAGCGAAGCCGATACGCCTGCGGCCGCGCTGCGCTTCCTGCGCTACGCGAGCGTCGGCGCGGTGGCGACGGCGGTGCACTACAGCGTGCTCGTCGGCCTGGTCGAAAGCTCGCTCCTCGCGCCGCGCTTCGCGGCGGCGAGCGGCGCCTGGATCGGCGCCCAGGTCGCATTCGCCGGCAATGCCTGGTTCACGTTTGCCGGCGCGGCGCTGACCTGGGGGGCCTGGCTTCGCTTCCAGATCACGGCGCTGGCCGGCGCCGTGATCAGCTTCGCGATCGTCGCCGCCGGCGTCCGCGCCGGCCTGCATTACCTGCTCGCGCAGGTGCTGGCGACGCTCGTCACTGTTTTCGTCACCTACGAAATCAATCGGCGCTGGAGCTTTGCCATGCCGATCCGACGTTGAAGCCGGCCTCGGCCAGGTCGTCGGCGAACGCGTCGCTCGCAAGATACGCTGCTTCGCGGCCTCGCGCTTCGGCGATCGGATCGTTGTCGCTCGCCGGCCCCTGTCTGGGATGGCAGAAGACGAGGCCGCCGCGCGCCGGCGCCATGGCGAGCCAGCCGCGCACGAGGCGTCGATAGTCTTTCTCGCGAAAGTCGTAGACGCCGAGCAGGGCCGCGTTGTGACGCCGCTTTTTCGCTCGCAGCTCGTGCAGCAGGGCGCGCCCCCCCGTGCCCTCGATCACCATGCGCTTGAATACGTGCCCGGGTCCGAGGACGTGGCCGGTGTTGCGGATGGCAGCGCGCGTCTTCTCCGGGCCTGCGGCGATCGCCTGCAGCACGATGTCTCGGATCCGCGGCAGGTGATGCACGTGCTGATGTCCATCGACGTAAGCCGGCACGCGGCCGATGACGTCGGCGAATGCGTCGGCCTGCGCCCGCCATTCGCTCGCCAGCGCGGCGAGCGGCAGCGTGCCGAGGTGCGCGCGCACGATCAGCTCCCTCAGGCTCGGCAACCGGGGCCACGCGCGAGCCAGGTCAGGGCTCAGCGGCGCCCCTTCGGTGAGATTGAAGTGCAGACCGAGCTCGAACCCCATGAAAGACTTCGTCGCCGTGCCGACCGCGGCGCCTTCCGCGGGCCACGCCGCCGCGGTCGTCACGCACGACGCGTTCGAGAGCCGCCTCGCGCCGGCGAGCTCGGCGACCGTTGCGGCGACGCCGCCGACCAGGCCGACGTCGTCGGCGCAAAACGCGATGCTTCGTGCCGCCTTGTCTTGCGGGTTGTCTACCAAGCGTCGGCCTCGCCGCTGTCGGCGCGAATCAGGTAGACCGGGCGCTGCTTGACCTCGTCGAAGATGCGGCCGACGTATTCGCCGAGGATGCCGATCGAGAGCAGCTGCACGCCGCTGAAGAACAGCGCGCTCACGGCGAGCGTCGCCCAGCCGGGAACGACGTTGCTGCCGGTGTAGTGGTCGACGATGAGCCAGACGCCGCCGGCAAGCGAGCACAGGGCGATGACGGCGCCGACCGCGCTCCACAGGCGAAGCGGGAAGTTGGTGAACGCCGTGAGGCCGGTCACCGCGAGGCCGAACAGGCTCTTCAGCGAGAACGAGCTGTCGCCGGCGAAACGCTCCGGCGGCGCGTAGGTGACCGCTGCCGAGGCAAAGCCGACCCACGCGTAGAGGCCTTTCATGAAGCGGTTGCGTTCGGGCAGGCTTTTCAACGCCTCGACGACTTTGCGATCGAGCAGGCGGAAGTCGCCGGCATCGGGCGGGATCGGCGTGCGCGAGCCGGCGTTGACGACGCGATAGAACCAGCGCGTGCCGAGTTTCTTCACCCACGATTCGTCGTCGCGCGAGGCGCGCACGGTGTAGACCATGTCGGCGCCGTCGCGCCAGGCGGCGAGCATGTCGTCGATGAGTGCCGGCGGGTGCTGCAGGTCGGCGTCCATGAGCAGGACGACGTCGCCGCGGGCGCGATCGATGCCGGCGGTGAGCGCCGCTTCTTTGCCGAAATTGCGCGACAGGGCGATGTAGCGGATGTGGCCTTTCGCGAGCCACGGCGCGAGCGCGAGCTCGGTGGCGTCGCGGCTGCCGTCGTTGACGATGACGATCTCCCAGCGCTGGAAGCGCGCTCGCAAGGCGTCGCTCAATTGCTGCAGCAGGACCGGCAGGCTTTCGCTTTCGTTGTAGGCCGGGATGACGCAGCTGATCGACGGCGCTGCCGCCGTTCGGGACGGGTTCATGGCGAGGCTCGCACGGGCTCGGCCGGCGCGCATCCGCCGGGCCCGACGCGCCAGAGCGCAACCCGGTTCGACAGCTCGACACGGGTCGCGCCGGGCAGCGCGGCGACGCCCGACTCGGCGTCTCTTTTCGCGACGACCCAGAGCGGCGCCGGCCCGCAGCGCAGCGCGAAGGCATGCTCTGCGTCGACGAGGACGGCCGCGGCGACGGCCGGCGCGAAGGGGGCCGACTCGACCAGCTCGCGCCTCCAGTTGTCCTGCTTGGCGATCGAAGGATCGTGCCAGTCGCTGATCACGGGAACAGGCTCGGCAAGACGCGCATGCAGCGGGATGTCGAAGAAGTATTCGCCGACGAAGACGACCGGATCGCCCGGTGCGCGCAAGCGCAGCAGCGTCCGGGCCAGCGCCGTGTTGTCGCGATGGTAGGCGAGCGAATAGTACGCGACCGTCGCGATGCAGATCAGCGCGGCCACCGCCGCGCTCGTCACGGCAAGGTGAAAGGCCGGGCTCGCGCCGTCCCGGGTGCGGTTGGCGACCGCGTCGGCGACGAGGTAGGCCACGGGAAAGATGACAGCCATCATGTAGCCGACGGGCTTCGATTGCGGGATCGAGAAGAAAACGAGGACGACGATAAGCCAGGTCCACATCAGCTGTCGCCAGAGGCTGGCCTCGGGCGTGTCGTCGGCCCGGGCCTTGAAGGTCGATCGCAGCAGCCAAGGCGACCACGGCAGCGTCAGCAGCGGCAGCGTGACGATGAAGAACCACCACGGTTGCGCGTTGTTGAAGCCGCTCTCGGCAAAGCGCTCGAAGTGCTGGTAGACGAAGAAGAAGTGCGCGAAGCCGGGGTACTGCATCTGCACCGCGACGAACCACGGCACGGCGACAAGCGCAAAGGCCGCCAGACCGAGCGGCGAAAGCAAAGCGAGGATCGTCCGCGCCTGTCGCGTCGCGAGCAGCCAGACGACGATGACCAAGCCGGGCAGGACGACGCCGATCAGGCCCTTGGCGAGCACGCCCAGCGCCGCCGCCGCCCAGGCGCCGACGAGGGCGAGGCGGTGCGGGCGGCCCTCGCGCGCGAGCAAGGCCGCGTGCGCCGCGAAAAGGATGGCCAGCGCCACGAACCCGGCGACGAGCATGTCGAGGTTGACGAACTGCGCACCGCCGAAGAAGAAGGGCATGGTCACGAGGACGAGCACGGACCATCGCGCGATGCGCTCGCCGGCCCGGCGCTTCGATATGCAGTACAGGCCGATGGCGCCGAGCGTCGCCCCGAGCAGCGGCGCCAATCGTGCCGCCCCGGCGTTCGCCCCGAACACCCGCATCGACGCGGCGGCAAGCCAGTAGAAAAGCGGCGGTTTGTGAAAGAAAGGCAGGCCGTCTTCGGTCGGCACGAGCCAGTGGCCCGAGCGCAGCATCTCCCAGGCGACGCCGGCGTAGCGGCCTTCATCGGGCAGCGTCAGCGGGCGCAGGCCGATCGAGCAGGCGAGCCAGACGAAGGCGGCGAGCGCGCCCAGCCACAGGGGCCCGCTTCGCAGCCCGGGCGCCGGCCGCAGCGCGCTCAGCGCGGGGGGGTCGCCAGCGGGCACGGTAAAGGCAGGAACCAAGACGCGCCGACCGTCCGGTCGACCGTCGCCGACCACAGGGTCGCGCTCGCGAGATGCGCGCTCTGCATCAGGCGCACGACGCTGAAGAGCAGGCCGGCGACGACGCCGATGGCGCTGCCGCCCCAAGGCCCGGGCGGCCGGCCCGCGGCCCAGCCGGTGAAATGGAAGAGAAGCGGCGCAGTCGAGGATGGAAACCGGGCGGCTTCGGCCAGAGAGCGCAGCGGCGCGAGACGGTTCTTCGACATGCTATCGATCATGGGGCGCCACGGTAGCCGGTGCCGCGTGGATAAGACGTTGCGCGATTGTGAAAGAAGCCCATGCGCGCGTGCGTCCGGCGGCGGTATCGCGCCGCATGGGCTCGCTCACGGCTGGGTGCCGGGCGTGACGAAGGCGTAGGCGCGACGTGAAAATTCAATTATGCCGGGGGCGCCCGCTCGAGCGTGAAGGTCGTGCCGTGGCCGCTCGCGAGAGGTGAGCGCATCGACAGCCACCCGGCTTGCAGGTCGCCCATCTGCGCCGCGCGATGGCAACGCCGAAGCAGGCGAAGAGGTAGGTCGCGATCGCGGAGCCGTCTTCGGCGAGGTGGAGCTTCGACGCCCTGGTGCGGCGATCGGCGTTGCGCAGGCGCGTCAGCGCAGGATGCGCGGCGCGCCGGCGACGCTTTCGTCGGTGACGATCGCATCCAGCGGCAGGGCGCGGCCGGCCGCGTCGTCCTCGATGCCGCGCAGCACGAGCGGGCTGCGATGGCGCTGGCGCGAAGCGCGAAGCTCGTCGAGCGTCAGCCAGAGCGTGCGGACGATGCCGGTATCGAGCGTTCGCGCCGGGTCCGCCTCGCCGGCCGTGCCGGCGAAGGCGAAGCGAAGGTAGGTGATGTCTTCCTGCGTCGCCGGGCGCGTGAAGCGGGTGAGGTAGATGCCGACCAGCCGCGCCGGCACGAAGACCCGCGCCGTTTCCTCGAGCGCTTCGCGAACGACCGCCTGCTGCGGCGATTCGCCGGGGTCGAGATGACCGGCCGGGTTGTTGAGCTTCAGCCCTTCGGGCGTCTTCTCCTCGACGAGCAGGTATTCGGTGCGGTCGGCGCGCACGCGGCTGGCGATCGCGGCGACGGTGACGCTCGGCTTCCAGCGCTCGTTCATGCTGCGATGCTAGGGCCAGTCAGTGCGACCGGCCTTTCTTGTAAGCTTCCGTTGTTCATCCGTTGGAGGAGACCGGAACATGTTGATCGGGGTGCCGCGCGAGACAGCGGCCGGCGAGACGCGCGTCGCCGTCACGCCGGAGACGGCCAAAAAGCTGAAGGCGCAGGGTCACGTGATCCGCGTCGAGACCGCCGCCGGCGTCGCCGCGAGTGTGACCGACGAGGCGTACACGGCGGCCGGCGCCGAGATCACGGATCGCGCCGGCGCGTTCGCCTGCGACCTCGTCCTCAAGGTGCGTTCGCCGAGCGCCGACGAACTGGCGCTGATGAAAAGCGGCAGCAATCTCGTCGGCATGCTCAACCCCTTCGATCGGCCCGGGCTCGAGGCGCTCGCCGCCGCCGGCCTCACCAGCTTCGCGCTCGAGGCGGCGCCGCGCACGACGCGGGCGCAGAGCATGGACGTGCTTTCGTCGCAGGCCAATATCGCCGGCTACAAGGCGGTGATGATCGCCGCCGATTGCTACCAGCGCTTCTTCCCGATGCTGATGACGGCGGCCGGCACGGTGAAGGCGGCGCGCGTCGTCGTGCTCGGCGTCGGTGTCGCCGGGCTGCAGGCGATCGCCACCGCCAAGCGCCTGGGCGCGGTGATCGAGGCGAGCGACGTGCGGCCGAGCGTGAAAGAGCAGGTCGAGTCGCTCGGCGCCAGGTTCATCGACGTGCCATACGAGACGGCCGAAGAAAAGGAAGCAGCGGTTGGCGTCGGCGGCTACGCGAAGCCGATGCCGCAGGGCTGGCTCGACCGGCAGAAGGTCGAAGTCGCAAGAAGAGTCGCTGCGGCCGACATCGTCATCTCGACCGCGCTCATTCCCGGTCGCGCCGCGCCGGTGCTCGTGACAGAGGAGATGGTCAGGTCGATGAAGCCGGGCTCGGTGATCGTCGACCTCGCCGCCGGCAAGGGCCCCGACGGCAAGGGTGGCAATTGCCCGCTCAGCGTCGCCGACCAGACGGTCGTCGTGCATGGGGTCACGATCGTCGGCGAGACCAACCTCGCGGCGCGCGTCGGCGCCGATGCGTCCGCGCTCTACGCCAGGAACGTGCTCGATTTCCTGAAGCTCGTGCTGACCAAGGAAAGCACGTTCCACGTCCCGATGGACGACGACATCGTTGCTGCCTGCCTCGTGACGCAGGGTGGCGATGTGAAGCGCAAATGATCGCATTCCAAGAGAGCTGAAGCCATGGACGTCGTCTCGCATACCGTCATCAATCTCATCATCTTCGTGCTCGCCATTTACGTCGGCTACCACGTCGTGTGGACCGTGACGCCGGCGCTGCATACGCCGCTCATGGCGGTGACGAACGCCATCTCGGCGATCGTCATCGTCGGCGCCATGCTGGCCGCGGCGCTCACCGAAACGACGCTCGGCAAGACGATGGGTGTGCTCGCCGTCGCGCTCGCATCCGTGAACGTCTTCGGCGGCTTTCTCGTGACGCGACGAATGCTGGAGATGTTCAAGAAGAAGGAGCGGCCTGCCAAAGCTGCAGCGGGCGAGGAGAAGACGGCGTGAGCTTGAACGTCGTCACGCTGCTCTATCTCGTCGCGAGCATCTGCTTCATCCAGGCCCTGAAGGGCCTGAGCCATCCGACGACCTCGATCCGCGGCAACGTCTTCGGCATGACCGGGATGGCCATCGCCGCGCTGACAACGGCCGCCCTCATCGTCAAGCTGATCGAGTCGTACGCGCTCTCGCCCGCCGCCGGTCTCGGCTACGTGCTGCTCGGCCTGGTCGTCGGCGGCGGCTACGGCGCCTGGCGCGCCCGAACCGTCGAGATGACGCAGATGCCCGAGCTGGTCGCCTTCTTCCACAGCATGATCGGCCTGGCAGCTGTCTTCATCGCTGTCGCCGCGGTGGCCGAACCGTATGCCTTCGGCATCGTCGCGCGCCCGGTCGCGGGCGGCGGCGTCGACGCGATTCCGAACGGCAACCGCCTCGAACTGATCCTCGGCGCGGCGATCGGCGCGATCACCTTCAGCGGCTCGGTGATCGCCTTCGGCAAGCTCTCGGGCAAGTACAAGCTGCGCGTCTTCCGCGGCGCGCCCGTCACCTTCGCCGGCCAGCACTGGCTCAACCTGCTGCTCGCGATCGCGATGCTTGTCTTCATCGTCGGCTTCACGATCTCGCAGAGCCCGATGGCTTTCTACATCGCGCTGGCGATTGCCTTCGTTCTCGGCGTGCTCATCATCATCCCGATCGGCGGCGCCGACA
>PLZH01000294.1:0-1361 GCA_003152055.1 Burkholderiales bacterium | reverse complement strand
CACATGAACGTGCTGCTCGCCGAAGCCGAGGTGCCGTACGACCAGGTCTTCGAGATGGAAGACATCAATGGCGAGTTCGGCCAGACCGACGTCGCCATCATCCTCGGCGCCAACGACGTCGTGAACCCGGCGGCGCTCACCAAGGGCAGCCCGATCTACGGCATGCCGATTCTCGAGGCCTACAAGGCCAAGACCGTGATCGTCAACAAGCGCTCGATGGCCGCGGGCTACGCCGGCCTCGACAACGAGCTCTTCTACATGGACAAGACGATGATGGTCTTCGGCGACGCGAAGAAGGTGGTCGAGGAGATGGTGAAGGCAATCGAGTGAGGCTTGTCTTCGTGAGCTCGGCGGGCCGGCGCCCCTGGACGCGTATTCGGCACTCGTTGGCACGACGGCCAGTCCGCGTGAGCATGCAACCTCCGCGCAAATATCGGTCGTACTCCGGCCGCAAGCGCTTCGAACTCGAACTGCTTCGCTGACCTTGGCGGCGGCCTGATATAGAGTTGATAGATACCAAGGAGATCGCCGTGGAGGAAGCCTCCCAACCCCGGGCCAAGTTGTTCCAGCATGGGCGCAGCCAGGCCGTTCGCCTTCCGAAGGAATTTCGTTTCAGCGGCACCGAGGTGTACGTTCGCCGACAAGGCGACGACGTGGTTCTGAGCTCCTGCCCGCGGGCCTCGATGCGGAGCCTGCTTGATGCCCTCGGCGAGTTTGAACCCGGATTCCGGCTCGACCGTGAGCAACCCACCGGCCACGGCGAGCGCGACCCGATCGCACCGAAGCGCCGCGCCGCTTGATCGCCGTGCGCTATCGGCTCGACACCGATACCTGCATCTACGCCATCAACGTCAGACCGCCAGCGGTTCTCGATCGATTTCTTGCCCACGAGAACGATGGGATCGGCATCTCGGCGGTGACCGTGGGCGAGTTGTATTTCGGCGTGCGCAAGAGCGCGTCACGGCGCAATCTGTTGGCGCTCGAAAAGTTTCTTGCACCGCTCGAGGTCGCCGACTACGGCAGGGATGCAGCGATCGCATACGGAGAACTGCGCGCCGCCCTGGCGAAGAAAGGCACGCCGATCGGGCCGCTGGATACACAGATCGCCGCACATGCCCTCGCGCTCGGCGTCACGCTGGTCAGCAACAACGTGCGCGAGTTCAGAAGAGTGCCGAAGCTTCGTCTGGAGAACTGGGCTTGAGCCGCGGCGAAGTCGCCGTCTCGGCGGCGAGGTTCGTCGAACGGTGTCCTCGCCCCGCGATTCGTTAGAAGACTGAACACGTCGACGGAAAAACTCGACTCCGTTAGAACAATGAACAACGCAACCCGCTGTCAGGTCTGAGTTTTTTGCCGATGAGAGG
>PLZH01000217.1:1233-4137 GCA_003152055.1 Burkholderiales bacterium | reverse complement strand
GCGCGGGCGCGGGCGCAATGCGCTGTCTGGAATCCATTTCAGTTGTTCACCGCGCGCCGCACAACGCGTCCGATCGTGAGGCCCTGGCCGAGGATCGAGAACACGACCACACAATAAGTCATCGCCAGCAGCGTTTCGCGACCGATTTCGACCGGCAAGGAAAGGGCCAGCGCCACAGAGATGCCACCGCGCAGCCCACCCCAAGTGAGCACCTCGCCGGCGCCGGTGGGCAGGCGAAACACGCCACGACACAGTCCGACTGGTAGCCCGACCGTGAGCCAACGCGCGAACACCGTCACCAGCACGGCAGCGAGCGCGGCGACGGCTACGCCGTGAGCAAATTGAACCACCACGACCTGCATGCCGATCAAGACAAACAGCACCGCGTTCAGCATTTGGTCGAGCAGGTCCCAGAACTGGTCCAGATGGTGGCGGGTGGTGTCTGACATCGCAAGCGCGCGGCCCTGGTTGCCGATCATCACGCCTACGACCACCATTGCGAGCGGTCCCGATACTTTCAGCCGGTTCGCAAGCGCATAGCCGCCCATCACGGCTGCGAGGGTGAGCATGACCTCGACTTGATAGTGATCGATGCTGCGCAGCAGACGGAACGTGATGTAGCCGAGCACGAGACCGAAGAGGAGGCCGCCGCCCGCCTCGCGCAGCAGCAACGCGGCTCCATTGCCAAAGGTCGGCATGGCGTCGCCTGAAGCCATTTCAAGCAGCAGCGAGAAGATCACGACGCCTACGCCGTCGTTGAATAACGATTCGGCGGTAATCACGAGTTCGAGGTTCCTTGGCGCGCCGGCCGACTTCACGATCCCCAGCACGGCAATCGGGTCGGTAGGCGAGATGAGTGCACCGAACAGCAGGCAATGCAGCAAGGGCAGAGGCAGGCCCAGCCAGGGCAGCACCCACCACAACACGACACCCACGACGAATGTCGACGCCAGCGTGCCGAACACCGCGAGCGCGCCGACCTGCCAACGGTAGGCCCGCAGTCCACTTAGGTCAACGTGAAGTGCGCCGGCGAAGAGCAGCAAAGACAGCATGCCCTGCATCAAGGTGCGAGAGAAGTCGATGGATCGAAGCATTGACTCCTCATACGCCCGCAGGCCATGCACGATGCCGAACACGTCGAGTCCGAGGAGCGCGAGTGACAACCCGAGCGCCGTGACCATAACGCCAATAGCCGTCGGCAGACCGACAAAGCGATGGTTCACGTAGGCGAGCAGCGCGGTGACCACGAGGCACGTGGCGGCGATTTCCAGCATGAGGGCGGCCGAGATCAGTCCGGATCAGACATCAGGGCGGAATTCCAGCCTGGCTCCCATCTCGACAACCCGGTTGGCGGGTAAACCGAAATGGGCCGTGGCATCGAGTTCATTGCGTCGCTGCCACATGAAGACGTTCAGGAGCGCGTGCCTCAGCAAGCGGCGGCCTGAAGGCATAGTCAGCGTCGCCCGCCCCATGTAGAAGGATGTCCGCATCGGGTCGTAGAGCTCCTCGCCGCACGCTTTCGAAGCCTGTCGCAACAGAGCCGGCACGTTGGGAGATTCCATGAATCCATACTTGGCCACCACGCGCAGGAAGCCCAGACCAAGGTCCTGCCACGTCAGCCGGGCATCGTCCTCGACGCGAGGTGCGTCGACAGTCTCGAGTGTCAAGAGCACGATTCGTTGATGCAGGACCTGGTTGTGCTTGAGATGATGGGTCAACACGGTCGGCACCTCTTGGCTGCGTTCGCTGAGAAACACGGCAGTCCCTTCCACGCGGTGCGGCGGTGATACGTGCAAGGAGGATACAAGTTCCTCCGGCGTCAGGCCGCTGCCGAGCCGCGCTGCGGCCAGTTGCAGCCGGCCATACCGCCAAGAGAACATCAACAGGAAGACGCCAGCACCCAGCAGTACCGGCAGCCACGCGCCTTCCGAGAATTTCAAGGCATTGGCGCCGACAAAGGCCAGATCGGCCACCAGGAACACCCCCGACACGGCAGCCACCCGAGTGACGCCCCAATGCCATCGCCCGAGCGCAAGCGCTGCAAACAAAATGGTCGTGATCGCCATGGTGGTGGAGACGGCCAGGCCGAACGCGGCCGCTAGGCTGGCCGACGAACGAAAGCCCAGCACGACGGCGACCGTCGCCCCCATCAGCAGCCAATTGAGCGCGGGCATATAGATCTGCCCACGAGTGGCCGCCGAGGTATTGACCACGCGAAACCTGGGGCTTAGGCTCAGTTGCATGGCCTGGTGGGTCAAGGAAAAGACCGCGGTGATCAAAGCTTGCGCCGCGACGACGGTCGCCAGCGTGGCCAGTGCGACCATGGGATAGAGCGCCCAAGCCGGCACCATCGCGTAGAAGGGCCGATCGGACACGGACGGGTCCCTGAGCAGCAGTGCCGCTTGCCCCAGGTAGTTGACGACCAACGCCGGCAACGCGAGTCCGTACCACGCCAGGCGAATCGGCCTTCGACCGAAATGCCCCATATCGGCGTAAAGCGCCTCGCCCCCGGTCAGGCACAGCACCACGGCGCCCAGGGCGACGTAGCCCTTGAAACCATTGCGCTCGAAGAACTCATACGCAGCCGTGGGGTTGAAGGCCGAAAGGGCCCGAGGCGTCTGAGCGAGGCTGACGATCCCGAGAATCATGATCACGACGAACCACACCGCCAGGATGGGGCCGAAGGCCGCGCCAACCCTTCCAGAACCCTTGGCCTGGACGCCGAAGAGGCCCAAGAGGATGAGCACCGTCAAGGGCACCACATAGGGATTGAACGCCGGCGTAGCCACGGACAAACCTTCCACGGCACTGAGCACCGAAATGGCCGGCGTGATGACGCCATCGCCGTAGAGCATTGCGGTGCCGACCAGCGCCAACAAGATCCAAAGCGCCGCCAGAGGTGGC
>PLZH01000217.1:0-1219 GCA_003152055.1 Burkholderiales bacterium | reverse complement strand
GGGCTGGGCGCGACGCCGCGATCAGCATGAAAGGCCTCCTGCAGCGCGTACAACGGGCTGGTACCCAGATCACCGAAGACGATGCCCAACGCGGCAAGCGACAAGGTCAGTGTCGCTTTCGAAGGCGTCACTGTCTGGGTCATAGGGGTCGCATTCAACCTCGTCAGGCGTTCCCGTCCAACATTGAAACGCTAGGATTCGAGCCAGCCAAGCTCACGTTCGGATCTGCTTCATGGTCGCGAGCCACTTCTTGGCCTGGCCGCGCGGTCCTGCGCACAAAGCTTCAAGCATTGTCGGTCAGCGACACCACCGCGCTCGCCAATCTTGGCTCGCGCAGCCAGAAAGCCTCAGATGCGACAGCAAGTGCTCCCTCCTGCGAAACACCGTGGGTCTGGTGGACTTTCTGTCATTGCGAACACGCCGAGTCCCTCCGGACACGGGATTCCTACTGGTGGCCTTCACCATGGAATCGCCGCCCGGCACTGGCGATCGCGCGCGGCTTTACGCGGCGCTTGCGCCTATCGTGACGTTTCGCTGCGTCGACCGCGCCGCTGGCAGAACCAGTCGCCTATCAGGGCGACCGCTGCGACTACGAGCGGCAGGGCAAACAGAAACGCGTCATCCGCTGCGAGGTCCCGGAACCATTCGACGAGGCTCATACTTCCCCCACTTCTATTGGTGATTAGTGCGGAGTAGGCATAAGGAGTTTGCAAAGATTGCATGTGAACGCGCAAAGACTTCGTCAAAATCTCGTTGATCGGCCATATCGCGACCGACGCTGCGCTTCGGATCGTTCAATCGGCAGCCGGATCGCCATCCGCAGCCTCAGTGGAGCATCTTGCACTCATCGTTCATGAACGATGAGTGCTGGTCGAAGATCAGCAATGGGTCGAAGCCGTGTGCAAANNGGATGCGCCTCGCCGGCGCCGCCCGAGGTGGTCAAGGAATCGCTGGCAGGCCCTCGACGAAAGCGTCGTACTCATCAGCAAAGGCGTCAATCGCCATATCGAGACCGCGGCCCGAGTGGCCCGCCTGCACGCGGCCGCGGAGAATGGCGAGACGGGCTTTGAACGTGGCATGGACAGCGTCAAGCAGCATGGCCGGTCCAACGATAGTCAACTTGATGAGTTGTCGCCGTCTAGTGGCAACCTCGTCTACTCTGCCGAACTTTTAGCTCGTTCCTCGAGCCGACCCAGGATCTCGGCGGCTTCGCTAAAAG
>PLZH01000209.1:3158-12347 GCA_003152055.1 Burkholderiales bacterium | reverse complement strand
ACCGTGGCATGTTCGCCTGGAGGCCGACGACGTCGACGTGCAGGCCTCGTCGCAAGTCGACTGGCGGCTGCGCTACGAACAGCTTTCTGCCGGCGCATTTCACGGCTCGATCGAGCACATCGATCTTGGTGGCCTGCGCCTCGTTCGTGAAGGCTCGAACCGGGCCATGCGCCAGCGCGGACAACTTGGCGAAGGTGCCTACGGCTTCGCCGTCCCTCTCGGCGACGGCGCAACCGCCTTGCTGAACGGGCAGCGCGTCGAGAGTGATTCGCTCATGATCGGCTGCGGCGATGATCTCGACCTCTGCACCCCCGCCGACTTCCGGCTGATCGGCGTGGTCATCGGCAGCGAGCTTTTCTCGGGAGTGTGGCAGAGCTTGTACGCGGCGCCGGCGGCGCCGTCGCTCGAGCGGCAGGTCGTGGTGCACGAGGATCGCTGCGCCGTGGCCTTGCGATCCGTCCTGTTGCAGGCCTTCGAGACCATCCAGCGCCACCCGGGTCTTCTGGATGATGCGGCAGCGGTTTCGCGCCTGCGCGACACGCTCGTGCTCGAGTGTCTGGAAGCGGTGCCCGGGAAAATCGATCTCACCGGGTTGAAGTCGGCCGCGACCCGGCGCCGGGTTGTCGATCGAGCGTGCCAGTTCGTACTTGCCGAGCCGAGCGAACCAGTCTCGCTGCTCGACGTTTGCAGGAACATCGGTGCCAGCCGCCGCAAGCTCAACTACTGCTTTCAAGACGTGCTCGGCTCCAGCCCGGCGCGCTACCTGCGGGCCCTTCGCCTGAATGGTGTGCGACGCGCCCTGAAGTGCCCGGGCGATCGACGAGTCGGCGTCCAGGATATCGCGGCGCGCTGGGGCTTCTGGCATCTCGGGCAGTTTTCGACCGACTACAAGCGGCAGTTCTGCGAACTGCCTTCCCAGACACTGGCTCGTGCGCGCTGCGCCTTGCCGAACTGATGGCCGAGGCGGGGAAACAGCGTGCCTCGCGGCGGCGCGCACCGGTTTCGGACGACGCGCTGCGCGCGTCGCGCGAGATCAAGCCCGCGTTCGATCTCGAGGCCTTCCTGCCTTTTCAGCTTTCCGTGGTCGCCAATCGCGTCAGCCAGACGGTCGGTCGTGCCATCTCGGACCGTTTCTCGCTCCAGGTGCCGGAGTGGCGCATCCTGGTCGTGCTCGGCAAGTACGGCTCGCTGACGGCGCTCGAGATCGCCCGCAAGACAAGCATGGACAAGGCCCGGGTCAGCCGGGCCCAGCATCGCCTCGTCGACCTCGGATTGGCGGGCATGCAACCCTCGGCAGACGATCGCCGCAAGGTCATCGTCACGCTGGCCGCCGAGGGCAGACAACTCTATCGCGACATGGCGCCGCTTGCGCACGAGGTGGCCGACCGTCTGTTCGCTGGTCTCACCGCCGGCGAGCGGGTGGCCCTCGGCTCCGTGATGCGCAAGCTCTTCGCGAGCACGGCAGACTTCGAGCCGATGGGCGATGAAGCGGTCTGAGGCGCGCGCCGGAAAGGCTTTCCGTGGACTGGCAGTCTCCATATCCTGAGCGCCGCTTTCCGATCTTCGCGCGCAACGTCGTGGCGACGACGCAGCCCCTGGCAGCGCAGGCCGGGCTGGCCATGTTGCGCAGCGGCGGTAACGCTGTCGATGCGGCGCTCGCCACGGCGATCACGCTGACGGTCGTCGAGCCGATCATGAACGGCATCGGCGGCGACCTCTACGCGATGGTCTGGTCCGACGGGCACCTGCATGGCCTGGATTCGACCGGTGCCGCACCCGCAGGTTGGACCCCGGCGCTCTTCGCCGGTCGAACGGAGATGCCACGTACCGGCTGGAACTCGGTGACCGTGCCGGGCCAGGTGGCGGGATGGCGAGCCTTGTCCGAACGCTTCGGCAAGCTTCCCTTCGCTCGACTTTTCGCACCGGCGATCGACTATGCGGAACACGGCTTTCCCGTGTCGGCGTTCATTGCGTCGGTATGGGGCCGCCTGGCAGGTCTTGTCGAAGAGCAGCCCGGATTCGCGGACGCGTTCATGCCAGACGGGAGAGCGCCGTGCGCCGGCGAAATCTGGCGCTATCCGGAACAGGCGAAGGCGTTGGCCGACATCGCGGCGACCGCCGGTGACTCGTTCTATCGCGGTGACCTGGCGCAGCGGATCCTTGCGGCCTCTTCGGCTGCGGGCGGCGTGTTGACCGGCGAGGATCTGGCCAGCCATCGCGCCGAATGGGTCACGCCGCTGCAGCAGCGCTATCGTGACGTGGTGCTGCACGAGATCCCGCCCAATGGCCAGGGCATCGCCTCGTTGATGGCCGCCGGCATGCTCGCGCATTTCGACGTCCGGACCTGTGGCCTCGACAGCGCGGCCACGCTTCATCTGCAGATCGAGGCGATGAAGCTCGCGTTCGCCGACCTGCATGCGCACGTCGGCGACCCGCGCCATATGCGCGTGCCGGCTTCGGCGCTGCTCGATCCGGCATACCTCGCGTCGCGGGCTGCAGCGATCGACCCCGAGCGAGCCGGTACGGCAACGGCCGGCCAGCCGCGGCAAGCGGGGACGGTCTATCTCGCCGCCGCCGATTCGGCGGGGACGATGGTCTCTTTCATCCAATCCAACTACTACGCATTCGGCTCCGGCGTTGTCGTGCCGGGCACCGGGATCTCGATGCACAACCGTGGCTGGAACTTCAGCCTCGAGCCGGGGCATCCCAACGAAGTCGGCCCGGGCAAGAAGCCGCTGCACACCATCATCCCGGCGTTCGTCACCGGCGTCGACGGCAACCCGATGATGGCCTTCGGCGTGATGGGTGGATTCATGCAGGCGCAGGGCCATCTGCAGATGCTGTCGAGACTGGCCGACTTCCATCAGACCCCGCAGGCGATGAACGACGCGCCACGCTTCATGGCCTCGCCGCTCGACGGCAGNNCTACGTGGCCGCCTCGGACGGACGTCGCGACGGCCAGGCGGTCGGCTTTTGAATCGTCGTGCGCGCGATGCCGCTGCGTCGGCGGGTGCGCGGCAGAGTCAGACCGCGCGCGCCGCCGCCGGCACGCGCGAACCTCCGTCGGCGACCAGCGCTGCTCCGGTGATGAACGAGCTTTCGTCGCTGGCCAGGAAGAGACAGGCAGCCGCCATTTCCTCGGGCCGCGCCATGCGGGCCAACGCGATCCGGGCGACCGTGTGGTCGCGGGCCTCGTCGACCGAGATGCCGAGATCGCGGGCTAGGTCGTCCATCTCGCGCGCCGACATCGGGGTGTCGACCCAGCCTGGGCAGAGCGCGTTCACGCGCACGCCGCGCGCGCCGTAGGCTTGTGCCGCCGAGCGTGTGAGCGCCACGACGCCTGCCTTGCTCGTCGCATAGCTCGCCGACGCCGCGCCGGCGTTGAAGGCAGCCACCGAGGCGATATTGACGATGGCCCCGCTGCCGCGCTCGAGCATGTGCGGCAGCACGGCGCGCATCGTCCGCATCGTGCCGGCGAGATTGACGTCGCAGTGGTCGGCCCAGACCCGGTCGTCGATCGAGCACGCCTCGTCGCTGGTGACGATGCCGGCCGAATTGACCAGGACGTCGATGCGGCCGTGCCGGTCCAGCGCCGCGCGGACGACGGCGCGGATCTGTTCCTCGACGGTGACATCGCAGGGCCTCGGCTCGACGCCGAGCGCGCGCGACTCCTCGTCGGACACCGGGCAGGGCAGGCCCGCGGCGACGACATGCGCACCTTCGCGTGCAAAGCGCAGCGCGACCGCGGCACCGATGCCGCTGGCAGCGCCAAAGACGAGGGCAACCTTGTCGCGCAGCTGCATGGCTTCAACCACCGGCGAAGACCGGGCTCTCGAGCAGCGTCGAGCCGCCGTCGACGACGATTGTCTGGCCCGTGATGTAGCGGCCCGCATCGCTGGCCAGGAAGCACATCGCGTAGGCAACGTCTTCCGGGCGGCCCAGCTCGCCGGCGGGTATGTGGCGGGCGATTCGTGCGGCGCGTTCAGGGTCCGACAGCAGCGTGCCGCCTACCTTGGCGATGAACCCGGGTTCGACGCCGTTGACGGTGACGTGCTCGGCGGCCAGGTCGAGCGCGGCACTGCGGATGAAACCGTTCACGCCCGCCTTGCTGGCCGCATAGGGGATGCTGTGGGGCATGGCGACGCGCGGGCCGGTCACCGAAGACGTCACCAGCATTCGACCGGAGCCGCGCACGCGCCAGCATGGCAGTGCTGCTTGCGCCAGCCAGAAGCAGGCTTCGAGGTTGACGGCGAGAGTGCGGCGCAGCGCCTCCTCGTTCAGCTCCGCAAGGGAGGTCCAGGGATTCACGGCCGCGTTGTGGACCACGATGTCGAGCGCCTCGAAGCGCCGCACCGCTTCGGCAACGGCGCGCCCGGCCTCGTCGCGCGTGCCGATGTCGCAGGCAATCGCTTCGCAGACGTGGCCTTCGGCGCGGATGGCGGCAGCGGTCGCGTCGCCCGCACTGGCCGTTCGATTGGCGATCAGGACGCGAGCGCCGGCACGCGCGAAGACCTCGGCGATCGCCGCGCCGATGCCGCGGCCGCCGCCGGTGACGAGGGCCACCTTGCCGTCGAGGCCGAACGCCGGCAAGGTCACGCGCAAAGCTCCGCAAGCCATTCGTCGAAGACGGCGTTGTGCCGGTCAACATCTTCTTCACGGGTGCCCGGGCAGCACAGCATCATGTTGTGAAATGGCGTGATCAACACCCCGCGATTCATCAGGTAGAGATGCAGCAGCGCCTCGAGCGCCGGGTTGCGCGCACGCCGAACCTCATCGGCATTGCGCGGCACCCTGGCCATGAACAGCGTCTCGACGCGGGCCCCGAGTTGCATTGCGTGCCACGGCAGGGCGCGATGGGCGATGCCTGCCTGGATGTGACCGGCCATTCGTCCGGCGAGAAGGATCATGCGCTCGAATGCAGAGTCGGTGAGCACTTCCGATAGCACCGCGCGCATCGCCGCGACCGTCAGCGCGTTGCCGGCCAGGGTGCCGCCGAAGCCGGCGTGCGCGCTCTGCCGCACGGTCGGCGCAACGACCGGCAGAGCCTGCCAGACACGCTCGGCCGTCTCGCGGTTGAGCCCGAAGGCCGCGGCCGGCACGCCTCCAGCGATCGCCTTGCCGATCACCAGCATGTCGGGCTGCAAACCATGCAGGCGGGCGTAACCATCGGGTCCGCTCGAGATCGTGTGCGTCTCGTCGATGATCAGCACGGTCCCCGTCTCGCGGGTGAGTCGACGCAATGCGTCGAGAAAACCCGGCCGCGGCGGAATCATGGCGTAGTTCGTCATCGCCGGTTCGGCAAGTACGCAGGCGACATCACCGGGGCGCAACGCTGCCTCGAGCGCGGCTTCGTCGTTGAATTCGATCACGCGTGACAGCTGCTCGTGGGGGAACGCGTTCGGATGCAGGCCGTTTCGCATCTGCACGCGGCCGTCGACGAGCTCGACGTGCGCTTCCTCGACGCTGCCGTGGTAGCAGCCCGAAAACACCAGCACGCGCGGCCGGCCGGTGATCATGCGCGAGAGACGGATGCAGGCTCGATTCGCATCGGAGGCCGAGGTGGTGAGATTCCAGTACGGCAGACCGAAGCGGCGAACCAGTTCCTCGCCGACCCATTGCGCGTCGGCCGTGGGCAGCATCAGCGAGGTGCCGATGCGCGCTTGCCGGGCGAGTGCCTCGACGATTGCCGGATGTCCGTGGCCACACATGCCGCCGGTGTCGCCGAGACAGAAGTCGACGAATTCGTTGCCGTCGACGTCGGCGAAGCGGACGCCGTAGTCGCGCGCCTCCTCCTTCAGATAGAGAGGCCAGCCGCCGATCCAGCGCCGCATCCAGTGCGAGGGCGCACCGTAGAGCCAGTTCTGCTGGCCGGCAGCGAAGAGCTCGCCACTGAGGATATGGCTCTTTCGAAAGCGCACCTGCTCGGCTGCCATGAGTGCGGCGACGCGCGACGGTGAAACGCCGCTGACGAGCGCTTCATCGCCCATCGGCGCTCCCGGGGATGGCCGGCGGCAGGCCGAGCAGGGCGAGGGCGGCGTCGAAGGAGCGCTGCGGCTCGGTCATGTCGAAGTGCACCGCCTGCCAGCCGGCTCGCCGCGCCCCTTCGACGTTGCGCAGCTGGTCGTCGAGGAAGACGCATGCCGCACCGGGAAGGCCGAGCCTGCCGCTGCACAGGGCGTAGGCACGAGGGTCGGGCTTGAGGATCTCGGTGTGGGTCGCGTCGACGATCACGTCGAAGCGGGCGAGCAGCGGCAACCGGGTCCGGAATTCGGTCCCGTAGAACAGGTCGAGCTCGTTGGACAGGATCGCCAGGCGCTTGTTCGCCGTCTTCGCTGCGCCGATCGCGGCGGCCGCCTCGGGCCGGATCACGGCGCCGACATCGGCACCGCGGACCCGGCGCACGAAGGTTTCCATCCGGTCCCAGTCCTCGCCGACGAGGCGGCCGACTTCACGGGCGCGCACTCGCCAGTAGTCGCGTTCACTGATGCGGTCGGCCTGCATATCGCGCCAGAGCGGGTCGCCGGCCGGATCGAACGGGCCGCGCCACGCCAGCGTGCCTGGGACCAACCCGAGCTCGCGCTCCGACAGGGCGTGCGTCTCGAACAGCGAGCGGCTGATGACGCCGCCGAAATCGAGAACGAGAGCCTGCGCCGGCATTGTCTGCTCAACGCTTGCCCGGGATGACACGTTCTTCGGCGACCCAGGTGTCGAAGACCTGCAACGCCGTCTGCGCAAACGCATCGTCGTTGATGTGCGCGTCGATCTCGATGAGCCGCGTGTTCGGGCCGACGCGCTGGCGCAATTCGGCCAGCAGCGCTGCGAGTCCTTCGGGATCGTGCAATGGCTCACCCGGCCGGTCCCAGCCTTCGATGCCGTGCGCAGGCAGCAGGAGGCAGGTCGGGCCCGTGGCTTCACCGAGCCGCTCGGCGATCGCTCGGGCCGCTTCGCGCCGCATCGCCAGGTCGACGCAGACGGAGGCGATGAGGCGGTTGTGGACATGCTCAGTGCGACCCGCGTAGCGCGCCGGCGGCGAGCCCCACGCCGGATAGTCGATCATGTCGGTGGCGCCCGGCGCCACGATTTGCGGCACGCCTGCGCGGCCGGCGCCGCGCAGGCGATCGGGCCCCGCGGTCACGCACGAGCCACCGAGGTGATTGACGAGCTCCTGCAGGCTGAAATCCATGACCGCCGCGAATCGGCCCGCCGCCGCGAGAGCCTCGAAGGCGCGCCCACCGAGGCCCGTCGTGTGGAAGACGGCGAGGTCGTAGCCGCGCCGTTCGAGCTCGGGCTTGAGCAACTTCATGTAGGTGAGGGCGCTCGTGCCGAGCGACGTCATGCCGACCATCGGCCGGCTGGCGTGCGGCGACTGGGTGCTGCAACAGGCGCCGACCACGGCACCCGCAGCCTGGGCGAGCGCCGAGCAGCACAGGCTGTTCAGACCGTACAAGCCGCCTGCCCACAGCACCATGATCAGGTCGGGCGGGATGCGCTCGGGCGGCAGCAAATGCGAATAGGCGACCGTCGATAGCAGCACCTTCGGCACGCCGAGGGGCAGGGCATTGGCGACGTCGAGGGCGAGGTCAGTTCCCATGGTGCCTCCGAGCGCGAGCAGGCCGTCGATGCGGCCTTGCGCATGAAGCGCCGTCGCCAGGGTGGCGGCACCGCGCGCCATCAGCGCCATCGATGTGTTCTCGTCGCCGCTGGCCGCGATCTCCTGCAGCGTCAGGCCCGCGGCCTGCGCGACTTCGCTGTTGCCGATGTCGGCGCTGCACCTGCCACGGCCGAGGACGCTGACATCCATGATGCGCGCCCGCCCTCCCGCCCGCTCGATGCATTCGCGCATGAAGGCGATCTCGTCGCTCTTCGTGTCGATGGTGCCGACCAGGAGGATGACAGGAGCTTCCTTCACTTCCTTGCTTTCATCTGCGGGTGCCGCCGGATTCACAGCGTCGCGTCGACTGCAGCGAACGATGCGTCGAGGACATCGACGAGGTGATCGACCTCCGCCATGGTCATGACCAGCGGCGGCGACAGGATCATGTTCGGTCCGGAGATGCGCACCATCGCACCTCGCGCGTAAGCCTCGCGGGCCACGCGCGGCGGAATGTCGCTCGCGCGTGCGACCGGCGTGCGCAGGGCCTTGTCGGACACCATCTCGATGCCGGCCATCAAGCCCTTGCCGCGAACGTTGCCGACGAAGCCGAACTTGGGCTCGAACTCGGCCAGCCGAGCCTGGAAATGGGCGCCAACGCGCGCGACATGGGCGACCACGCTTTCTTCCTCGAGTACATCGAGGGTGGCCAGCGCTGCTGCCGCGGCGACCGGGTGGCCGCTGTAGGTGTAGCCGTGGCCGACGGTACCGAGCTCGCTGCTGTCGGCCAGGAACGCATCGGTCACCTTTTTCCCGAGCGCCGTCGCGCCGAGCGGCACGTAGCCCGACGAGATTCCCTTGGCAAGGGCCCAGAGGTCGGCCTTCACGCCCCAGAGGCGCGTGCCGAACAAGGCGCCGCTGCGGCCGAAGCCGGTGACGACCTCGTCGGCNNCTGGAACTGGATCTCGCGCTCGAGCAGACCCGCGCAGATCTTCGCCAGCTCGGCGGGGTCCTGGCTGTAGGGGTTGTGATAGAGCCAGGGCGTGTCGACGTGAAAGCAGCCGGGAAGCAGGGGCTCGTAGTTGCGGCGTACGTTGCCCAGGCCGTTGACCGACATGCCGCCGAAGTGCACGCCGTGATACCCCTGCTTGAGGCTGATGAACTTCGTGCGTTCGGGCTGGCCCTTCAGCTTCCAGTACTGGCGCGCGATCTTCAGCGCCCCCTCGACCGCGTCGGAGCCGCCGTTGCTGAAGAGCACCGCCGCCACGTCGTCGGGCGCCATCAGCTTGACGAGCCTGGCCGACAGCTCGATGGCGCGCGGATGGCTGGTGCCGCGAAACGTGTTGTAGAAGGGCAGCTCGTCGAGCTGGGCGACGATGGCGTCGCGCACGCGCTTGTTGCTGTGGCCGAGGTTCGAGCTCCATAGGCCGGCGACGCCATCGATCATCTTGTGGCCGTCGACGTCCCAGACCCAGCAGCCCTCGCCGCGGGCGATGATGTCCGGCCGCGTCGCCTGCATGGCCTTGGGGTGGGCCATGGGATGAAACAGATAGAGGGCGTTGTCGTGCTTGAGCTGCTCGATGTCGGTCTTCATCGCG
>PLZH01000209.1:0-3145 GCA_003152055.1 Burkholderiales bacterium | reverse complement strand
AGCTCGGCGACGAGGCGGTGTGCCGTCGTCAGGTCTCGGGTGAAGGCATAGGCGGCGAGGCCGTAGCGCGAGGCGTTGGCCTGGGCGATCGCGTCGCCGAGGTCGTCGAACGGCGCGAGGGTGGCGACGGGGCCGAACGGCTCGGTGTGGGCGAGCCGGCAAGTCGCTGGAATGTCGCTCAGCACAGTCGGTGCGAAAAAATAGCCGGGGCGATCGACGCGCGCGCCGCCGCAAAGCAGTCGTGCGCCGTGATCGAGCGCGTCGATGACCAGCGCCTGCATGTCGTCGATGCGGCGGGCGTGGGCGAGCGGCCCCATCTGTGTCTGCGCTTCCAGGCCGCAACCCAGGCGCAGCGCCGAAGCGCTTGTGGCGAAGCGACGGCTCCAGTCATCGAAGTGCTTGCGATGCACATAGAAGCGGATCGGCGACGCGCAGACCTGGCCGGCATTGCGGAACTTGGCCACGACGGACGTCTTAAGGGAGAAGTCGAAATCGGCGTCTTCGCAGACGATGACCGGCGCGTGGCCGCCGAGCTCGGGTGTGAAGCTCTTGGAATGACGAGCGCAGAGTTCGCCCAGGTGCTTGCCGACGCCCACCGACCCGGTGAACGACACCTTGGCGATGGCGTCATGGGCGATCAGGAACGACGAAACCTGGGCCGGGTCTCCGCACACCAGGTTGAGCGCATCGGCCGGGACACCGGCATCGAGAAAGCAGCGAACCATCGCCATGCAGCTTCCCGGCGTCTCTTCGGCGGGCTTGACGATCACGCTGCAGCCGGCGGCCAATGCGCTGCCGATCTTGCGGGCCGGCAGGTTGACCGGGAAATTCCATGCGGTGAACGCGGCGGCAGGACCGATCGGCTCACGCTGCACCGTCTGGCTGAGGATGCCGGCGACGCGCGGCGGAACGGTTCGCCCGTAGAGACGCTTGGCCTCCTCGGCCTGGAAGTCGATGATGTCGGCCGACAGCAGCACCTCGCGTGTGGCTTCGGTCAGCGGCTTGCCTTCCTCGAGAGTCAGGATGAGCGCCATGGTGCTCGACCGTTCGCGCATCAGGTGGCCGGCGCGGCGCAGCACGGCTGAACGTTCCAGAGGCGTCCGGCGACGCCAGTCGGCAAAGCCGCGCAGGGAGGATGCCGCTGCGGCCGCCAGTTCGCTTTCGCCGGCAAGCGGGAGCGTGCCGAGGATCGATTCATCTGCGGGGTTGATCACCGGCCGCTGGCCCCCGGAGGCGACCTCCAGCCAGCTCCCTGCAACATGCAGCGCCGGATTCGGATAGTTCATGGCCTTCTGGGGTCTGCGGATGCAGCAGGGTCTGCGCGGCGAGCCGGCTCGGCACGACAGGCAGGGGTTCACCGCATGCCCGACGGTAAGGGGTGAGAGGGGCAGGCGGCTATCGCATATCGGCAAGACGACGCCGCGGGAAATCACCTAGCCTCGAACCGCGTCCTCAGAGTGGCGCCTGCTGGAAGGCGCCGAACGCTTCGTCGCAAAGCGCGGCGAATCCGATCGTCGTGCGGTCGTGCAGGTAGGGGCCGATGATTTGCACGCCGACTGGGAGACCATCGGCGCCGATGCCGATCGGCCGGACCGTGCTCGGCAGGTTCACGACGGTCGCCAGCCCGGGCCACATGAGGTTCTCCAGATACGGGTGCGGCGTTCCATCGACCAACAGAGTGCGCTTGAGCTGCGGCACCGGGCCGTGACCGTCGTCGGTCTGGTGCGGGAAAGCTGCCGCCAACGACACCGGGCACAGCAGCAGGTCGCAGCCAGTGAAGAATTGCGCCCATTGCGTTCGCAGCATTTCCTGCTGCGCCGAGCGCGTCACCCACTGCCGCAGCGGTTGCGCAGTCGCCTGGGCGAGGCGGCTCGCCAGGCTGCCCTCCGGAGCGCCTTGCGCGGCGGCCCGGTAGGCTGCCAGATCCGTTTCAGGCGAACCCGACCCGATGACGCCGAAGAGCAGGTCCAGGTAGATGTCCCAAGACGCGGCGGCGTCCACCGGACCCCGGCGAAGCATGTCCACCTGCACTCCCCGGCGGGACAACTCCTCGGCGAAGCGCTCGATCGCCGCTGCGTAGCTGCCGTCCAAGGGATAGGCATCGAGCCAGACGCCGACGCGGAACTCGCGAAGCGTTTCATGCCGCGGCGGCGGCAGCGTGAGCGACCAGGCCGCTGCTTCCTCGGGCCGAGCCTTCGCCAGCACGCTCAGCGCCAGGTCCAGGTCGGCGGCGCAGCGCGCCAGCGGGCCGACGACGGCCAGGGGCGCAGGCGGCACGACTGCCCCAGGCATCGGTGGAATGTGGCCCCGCGTGGACACGATGCCCCAGCTCGGCTTGTGGCCGTAGACGCCGCAATAGTGGCTCGGCACCCGGATCGAGCCGCCGATGTCGCTGCCCAGCTCGAGTGCGCTGAAGCCGGCGGCCAGCGCCGCGGCGGAGCCGCCAGACGAGCCACCGACGGTGCGCGCCACGTTCCATGGGTTGCGCGTGACGCCGAAGATCGGGTTGTAGGTCTGGTGGTCGGCCGCACCGAGCGGNNGAATGCCGCAGGTCGCGGTCATGCCGGTGACCTCGAAGGTGTCCTTGATCGTCATGGTCAGACCGGCCAGTGGCGGCAGCGCCGCGCCGGCGGCGCGGCGCGCGTCGATGTCGCGCGCGGTATTCAAGGCGGCGTCGGGATCGACGGTCACGATCGCATTGAGGTCCCCGTCGAGTGCCCCGCGACGGAGCAGATAGTGCTCGAGCAACTCGACTGCACTAATGCGGCGCGCCGCGAGTTCCGCCAGCGTTTCACTGGCGGTCCATTGATGCGCCGGGCGAGCCGAGATGGGTGAAGAGCTTGCGGTCATGTTCAGGGTGTGAGCGTTGGTGAAATAGCCTGCCTCGCCGATGGCACGCGCACGCAGTGCTGCGGCGCTTCGTGAACGTCCGTCGCCACCTACCCATCATCTTGGTAGGCCGCCGGTCGGCATGACCGCGCCGCCGTCGAGTCGATGGTAGCGCGGACCTGCGCTTCGAGCGATCAGGGTGGGGCCGCCCGGCAAAGCGCCCCTGCTGCAAGGCAGCAAGCGATGTGGTCCTCGAGCAACACAAGCGTGCCGAACAAACGTAAGCGATCTATAGACCGCGTCCCTTGCGTAAGTC
>PLZH01000303.1 GCA_003152055.1 Burkholderiales bacterium | reverse complement strand
CTGGCCCCGCCGCCACCGCCGCCGCCGCCGATCACGCCTTCGACCAGCGTCGTCGCCCGGCCGGCCAGGCCGCCGCCGCCGGTGTTCTTGCTGTAGGCCGCCGTGTTGATGCCGCCGCTGCCGTTGGTCGCATTCGAAGTGATGAGCGCGCGCACCGGAATGCCCGCCTCGGTGCCGGCACCGACGCCGACGCCGACGCCCGTGCCGACGCCCGGGCCCTGCTTGACCGGTGCGAGTTGCACCGCGATCGGCGCGCCATGCAACTCCTGGATGTCGTCCTTCATCGCGAGCAGGCCGACGCCGGCCACCTTGCGCCGCGCCGCATCGATCTCGCCCGGCGGCTTGTCGGGCACCGGCACGCGCGCCTCGGGCACCGGCGCTTCCTTGTTGAGCGCCACCTTGCGCGGCGGCTCGGGCCGGCGCGCCGGCGGCTTCGCCGGCTCGGGCTTGTTGGTTGCGACCTGATGTTCGACCGGCGGCGTCTTGACCACCGGTTCGGGCTTCATCTTGACCGGCGGCGGCGGTGGTGGGGGAGGCTTGTCTTCGAGCAGCAGCCTGGCCATCGGCTCGGCGAGCAGCTGCGGTTGCGAATGGTCGGCCTCGCGCACCGGTAGCCAGGGAAGGGCGAGGAAGAACAGCGCCCAGAGGGCGAGCACGAGCCGGGCGATGCGCTTGAAGCGGTAGTCGTCATCGACGGCGATCGACCACGGCAGGACGGCCTTGCGAAACGACACGCGTCCCGGATTGACCGAGCGGCGGCGCTTCCTGTCTCTTCCGGATTCGCGCCCCGAATCGCGCGCACTGCTGCTCATGGAGACGCGACCGGCTTCGGAGCGGGAGACACGTCCGGCCCTCACGGCTCGAACCTTTGCCGCACCGCGAACGAAACGTCGCTGAAATTGGCGCGGGCACCCGTGAACATGACCTTGCGCAGCAGCCGGTACGGGATGTCCTTGTCGCCCATGATCGTCAGGCGCTTGCTGTCGGCCTCGTTCTCCTTGCGGATCACCTGGCGGCTCGCCTGCAGGTCGAGCTCGGCCTTGAGCGGCTGGATCAGGTCGCCATCGACGGCGAGCGCATCGGCGACGCTGGACACGACGCGGCTGCCGACCAGGATCTCGGTGCCGGTGATGACGACCATCACGGTTTCCTTGGGCGTTTTGTTGGCCATCGATTCGGGCAGCTTGACGGCGCGCGGGCTGGCCAGCGTCTCCACGCCGCCGACGTTGGAGAGCAGGAAGAAGATCAGGATCGTGAACACGTCGATCAGCGAGACGAGGTTCATGTCAACCATCGACGGGTTGCGATTGCGGCGCTCGTTGCGCCGCTGCAGCGGGGTTGTCTTCATGGCCGCCGCGCTATTGCTTCCTGATCGGCGCGTCGCCGATCGAGATGTTGGGGAAGTAGTCGGTGCTGACGATCTTCGCGCCTTGCAGCTGGTGCCCGGCGCGCACCACGTCCATCACCTGGACCAGGGTGTCGTACGACGTGGTCTGCTCCGCCATGACGGTGGCGTCCAGGGTATCCGGGAACTTCAGCTTGATGCTCTGGATGAGCGCCGAGAGCGTCTTCACGTCCGGAGCTCCGGCGATGTTGGGAATGCTCTGGATCATGCCGCCGATGCGGTCGCTGACCTCGATCGCCTCGGGACGGACGACGACTTCGAGCTTCAGCGGCTTGTTGGGATCGAGCTTCTCCAGTCTCTCCGAAGACTGCGCGGGCAGGCTGAGATCGATCACCGCCAGATGCGTGAACACCGCGATAGACAGCAGGAACGGCACGAGTACCACGATCAGGTTGATGAACGCGGTGATCTCGAGATGAGCCGGCGTCTTTTTCAGGCGGCGTACGGGCATGGTCAGTGTTCCGGCGGAGTCCGACGGCAAGGAAGCGAGGGTCTCACCGAGCCGCGGCGCCGGCGTGCTCCGAACGCATGCGCTGCACGAGATTCAGGAAGCTGATCTTCGCGGCCTCCAGGCCGTCGACGATCTCGCTCGTCTTGGCCTGCAGGAACGAGTGGATCAGCAGGAAGGGAATCGCGACCATCAGCGCGAAGGCGGTGTTGTTCATCGCGATCGAGATGCTGGCCGAGAGCATCTCGGCCTTCTCGGCCGGGTTGACCTGCGCCACCGCGGTGAAGCCCTTGATCAGGCCGATGATGGTGCCGAGCAGGCCGACCAGCGTGATGACGTTGGCGAAGGTCGCGATGTAGTGCGTGCGCTTCTCGAGGCGCGGCACGATCTCCATCATCCCTTCTTCCATCGCCGCGTCGAAGTCTTCGCGGCGGCCCGGGCTCTGCATGCGCGTGAGGCCATAGTTGACGATCTTGCCGACGGCGGCATCGGAGTGCGAGGTCATGCTCTGCACGTCTCGGAACTGCCCTTTCTGCAGCATCGGAAGCACCTGCGCCCAGACCTTGCGGTTCTGGGTGCGTGCCTTCGTGAGGAAGATGAATCGCTCGATCGCGATCGTTACCCCGAGCGCCATGATCAGCGCGCTCGGATAGATGAACAGGCCGCAATCCTGGAAGAACTTGACGACGGTGCTGAAGGGATCCATGGCTGACTCCGGAGAAGACGAAACGGGTGCGGTGAAGGGACGAAGACGTTTACTTGCTCGGCGCCGCGGCCGTGGCCGGCGTCGCTTCCTGCGAGCGCGCGATGGTTTGCGCGTCGTAGCGCACCTGGCGGCGAAAGACGTCGCGGTCGACTGGCGCCAGCGCCTCGTCGAGCACGCTGACCAGCGGTCGCCCTGAAAGATCGCCCGCCCCGGGCTTTTTCCAGGGCACGATGTAGAGCACTTTCGGCAACTCGCGGTTGCCGATGATCTGGCTGCGCTCGAGGTCGGCCTGGTCCTGCTTGGCCGCCGGTTCGCTCGCAGCGACGGCGGGCGCGGGCGCAGCGGCACGCTTCTGCGCTGCAGCCGGGCCGCTGCCGAGCAATGCTGTCGCCGCGGCGACAACGCCGATGGCGACCGTTCGAATGGGCTTCATGGCTTCTCCTGGCGGCTCACCGTGATCGGCGCCGGCTTGCGGTTCTTGAGATCGGCAACCCATTTGGTTACCGTGGCGTCGCCGTTCGGCGACAGGGCGAGGTAGCGGCTGTATTGTTCGAGCGCGTGCGCCGGGTCGCCGAAATAGAGGTCGTAGAGGATACCGAGGTTCAATGTCGGCGCGGCGTAGCGCGGATCCAGGGCGATCGCCTTCTGGTAGGCGTCGCGCGCTTTCGCGAACTGGCCTTGCTGGCGATAGGTGACGCCGAGCTCGTTCATGTAAATCGGCTGAGCCGGGCTGAGGCGGACCGCCTGCTCGAACTCCTTCGCCGCGTCGTCGAGCTTGCCGGCGCGGCGATAGATGACGCCGAGGTTGGCATGCGGCCCGGCGAGATCGGGATAGGCCTGGGCCACCGCGCGGAAGGCGCGCTCGGCCTCCTCGGTCCGGCCGCTGCGCAGGACGCTGCTGGCTTCGTCGAAGGCACGCTGCGCCGCCGGATTGACCGGCGTCGCGAATGCCGCCGCCGCAGTGCTGCGCGACCCCGACGGCGCGGCCTCGCTCGACGAAGAAGGGGTGATCGCATCGCGGATCGCGCCGAGCGGCTGCGACACCGTCGAGCAGCCGGCGGCACCCACCGCTGCGGCGAAGGCGAGGAGGCGGCCGAGGCTAGCGGATCGCATCGACGACTCCCTGGCTGATCTCGGTCTTGCCGTAGCGGACCGGACGCAATTCGCGCAGCGCCTCGAAGCTGCTCTTCACCCACTTGTCGTAGACGCCCGTCGCGGCACGATGCGCGTTGATCTCGTGCACTTCGGTCGCCTTCTCCTCGAACGGGAAGGCCTGCTCCTCGAGCAGCACGTTGTACTGCTCGAGCTCGGCCTTGGAGAGATTCTTCGGCCGCTCCGAGGCCATCAGCGCTTTGCCGAAGTCGCGGTAGACCGAGGCGATGCGGTAGGTGGCCGCTGTCGTCACGTCGGCGACGCCATAGCCGGCGGCGACCTCGTACGCCTTCAGCGACTCTTCCATCTTCGCCTTCTTCAGCTTCAGCTGGCGCTGCAGCGGCTCGACGAGCTGGACCCCGCGAAACGAATTGGCGACCGGCTCGGCCATCGCCAGCGCCGCGGTCGCGCCGAGGTAGCGGGTGCGATCGGTGCGGGCACCGGCGCCGTTCTGGTCGGCCACGAAGATGTCGTGCATCAGCGTCGCTTCGCGCGCGGTGTTGCCATCTTCCCTGGCCATTTTCGCGAGGCGAAAGCGGGCTTCGATGGCCGGCTCGAGCGGCTGCGGGTTCTGTGCCAGATAGCGCTCGTAGGCCTTCGCCGCCGGCGCGCGCGCGCCGGCCTTTTCGTAGTATTCGGCCGCCTGCCAGAGAAACTCCCGGGCGACCTTCGGATCTTTGTTGGCGGCGGAGAGGCGCTCGAACTCGCCCGCCGCGCCGGCCCACTGCTTTTTCTCCAGATAGGCGACTGCAAGCTTCTTGCTCACCTCGCCCTGCAACGCGTTGTTCGGGAAGCGCTGGCGGAAGTCTTCGAGGGTGCGAATCGCGCCATCCCAATCCTTCAGCGAGATCAGCGTCGCCGCAGCGTCGTACTGCGCCGTTGCGCGCACTGCCGAATTCGGCGCCACGGCGCCGACACGGGCGAAATTCACGGCCGCCTCGCGCTGCTGCCCGGTGGCGCGCGCCTGTTCGGCTTCCTTGTAGATGGCTGCCGCCTGGCGTTCGACGAGATCGGCCCGGGCCGGATCCTTTTCGGGCGTGAGCTTGATCGCTTCGCCGTAGGCCTTCTCGGCGATGTCAAAGGCGCTGCCGTCGAATGCCGTGTAGGCCAGCACGGTCCAGGCGACGCGGCGTTGCGCCTCGGCGGCGAGCGGGCGCAGATCGATGACGCGCTGGGCCACGGTGGCCGCCTGGTCGTTGTCGTGCAAGGCATAGAGCTTTTCGGCGGCGTCGCTGAGCACCGAGCCGCTGCGTGTATCGCCGGAGAAGGTGTCGGCGAAGCGCAGCGCGCTCGCCACGCTGGCGCGCCGCAGGGCGGGCTGCGCCGGCGCCGCCGCGCTCTTGAGTTGCTGCGCGTAGCACAGCAGGGCGCTATAGCCGGCATCGGCGCTCTTCGCGTGCTTGGGGTAGCCGTAGGCCGTCTTCTCGTATTCGACGCCGGCCTCGGCGAAGCGCGAATCCTCGAACAGCAGATCGGCGAGCAGGAAGTTGCTCTGCGGCGCCGACGGATCGTCCGGGAACGAGGCGAGCAGTTCGCGATACCAGCGCACCGCCTCCTGGTAGTTCGCCGTGCTCTTGGTCTGCTGGGCCAGGGCGTGATAGTGGCGCGCGAGTTCGGCGAGACGCGTCTTGACCAGGGGCTGGGCCTTTTCCCAGCCGTCCGGATTGGCGGTGCGGAACTCGCTCTGCCGGCCGTAGTGCGCGACGTATTCCTTCTTCGCCTCGAGGGCGAGATTGGCGAAGCCGGTCTTCTCGTAGATCTCGATCACGCGCGCCTGCAGCACCGGTGCCTGCGCGCCCATGGGATTGCGCCGGGCATACAGGCCGAAGGTATCGGCGGCGTCCTTGGGCCGTTCCTGCTTGATGTAGAGATCGCCCAGCTGCTCGTAGATGCGGAACTCGTAGCTGCGGCGGGCCGGCGAATCGATGTAGGCCTGAATCGACTCGGCTCCCTGCAGGTTGGCGAGGCTGATGCTGGCGACGCGGAAGGTGTCTTCGACGAGTTCACGGTCGGCCCGGCTGAGGCCCTGGATCGATTGCAGGCCCGGGCCTTCGCCGGCACGCCCGGCGACCTTCAAATCGAGCACGCCGAAGAAGGAACGCAGCGACTCGTCGAGCCGGCCTTGCTTGTAGAGCGACCAGCCCTGCATATAAAGCGAACGGTCCTGGAAAGGGTTGCTCTCGCCGGCCTTCAGGACGGTCGAATAGGCCTTCTCGGCCTCCACGTAATTGCGCGCCGTGAAGAGCAGTTCGCCACGCCGGAACTGCGCTTCGTTCGCGTATCGGGTCGCCGGGTAGTCCTTGACAAGGCGGTCGAGCGTCTTCAGCGCGGTGTCGAGGTCGCCGTTTTGCTCGTAGGCGCGCGCCATCTGGTAGAGCACGCGGTCGTTGTTCGGATCGGCCGGGTACGTCTTGAGATAGTCCTGATAGCGGGCGATCGCCGCCTTGTAGTCGGGCGCCGCGGCGGCCTTGCTGTCGGCGCTCTGGGTGTCGGCGCTGTCCATCTCGAGATCGCCGATGCGCCGCATCGCCTCGGAGCGCTGCGGTGCCTGCGGCGCGATGTCGAGGAACTTGCGATAGGCGTCGATTGCCTTCGTTTCGTTGGCGGCGGCCAGCGGCGTGTCCTTGTCGACGTTGACCTGGCGATTGGCGAGTGTCTTCAGCGTCGGCTCGTTGTCCGGCGTGCCGCCGCCACGCCAGAGCGAACAGGCGCAGAGCAGGCTTGCGGCGAGCAGCGACAGGCTATGGCTTGGCCTGGGCAGCATGGTCTGCGTCCTGTTTGCCGTAGGCACGGTCATAGAGCTGCGCCAGTGCGAAGCGGGCCTGCGTCGTGTAGCCGGCGATGCGTTCCTGCTGGCCGGCCAGCTCGGCAATCGCGATGTCCTGCGCCTCCAGGCGCTGTTCCCTGCCGAGGCCGGCGACGCGCGGAATCATCACCTGCAGCAGCGGGCTGATCGCGGCGATACGCTGCGCAAAGCGGTCGAAGCGGGCCGGCTCCTCGCGTTGCGCTTCGGCCAGCGCAGCGACGCCACGCTGCGCTTCGGCCAGCTCGGCGTCGATGCTCTGCAGCTCCCTTTTCTCTTTCCAGATGCGGTCCGTCGCGTCCTGTGCGAGCTGCCAGCTCATCACGCCCGAGACGAGTCGAACCCGGTCGCGTGTCTTGACGATCTCCGGGTCGGCGTTCGGATCATCGGCGATCCTGTGGATGTCCTTGAGTCGCTCGAGGAGGTCGAGCTGCTTGGCATCGGCGAAGGCGACGCCGTCGCCCTCGGCTTCGCCGCGCGCGATCTCGGCCGCGACGTCCTCGCGCCGCTTCACGAGCGTATCGAGCCCGATCTTCTGTTCGCGTTCGCGCACCACGGGCAGGCGATCGGCGAAGGCCTTGCGGCGGGTCGCGAGCATGTCGTTGAAGACGACCAGCTTGTCGCGCCACTCGTCGAGATTGTTCTGCAGGAAGCGCAGGTCGCGGTAGTTCTTGAGCGCTTCCTGGAACTCGTGCTGCGCCAGCAACTGCGCCAGGTGGCGGGCGTGCGGCATGTCGGGCAGATCGCGGATGTTCCAGAACCAGCCCATCTCTTCGCCGGGGTTTTGCTGCACGAGCTGGTCGATCAGGTTGCCCGAGCGGATCGCCTTGATCGACTCCTGCAGGTCGGCGCTTTCTCGCTCGAAGGCCGAGATCGCGCCCTCGTAGTGCTCGAGCGCCTGGCCGTAGGCGCCGATTTCGGCATAGGCGTAGGGCACGGCGATCTGCGCTTCGAGGACGGCCGTGTCGCCGATGTCGCGTTGGACGAGCTCGGACCACGGCACGAGCGCGAGCTTGGGGTCTTTCAGCGCATCGGCGGCCCAGCCGAAGCCGAGCAGGGCCTTGCTCGATTGCAGACTTTGCAGGCGCACGCGCTCGAGATAGGTCCGCGCGTCCATCGGCCTGTTCTCGGAGAGGGCCGAGAACCCGAGCGCGACGTTGGCGCGGTCGCGCAGGCTTCGATATTCCTCGTTCGCGGCCGAATCCTTGCCGAGCCGATCGAGCAGTTCGGTGCCGCGCTTGGTATCGCCGGACTTCAGCAGCGCGATGCCGAGGTTGTAGCGGACGTAGCGCGAGCTCAAGGTCTTGCCGGTCAGGCCGCTCAACGCGCCTGCCGCGCCGGCGTAATCGGAGCGCGCCATCAGCAGGTTGGCCAGGAGCAGGCCGCGCTCTTCCTGGAGCTCGGGCGGCAGGTGGTCTTCTACGTGCGCGATGGCGTCTTCGGCTTCGGGCAGGTAGCCGCGCTGATAGCGGATCTTCGCCAGGTAGAACCAGGCGCGGTCGCGCACGGCAGGCGAGGCGCCTCTCTGGATCAGCTGGGCGAAGATCTCGCCGGCTTCACGCGTCAGCCCGTAGGAGGCGAGCATGCCGCCGCGCAGCACCTCGGCCTCGTCTGCATGGTGCTCGACGCGGCCGAAATGCTGCGACACCATCAGTGTCGTCAGCGACGTGAAATAGCGATCCTCGAAGAAATAGAAGAGGGCGTCGCCGTAGTGCGGATCGCGGATCTCATGCGTCGGCGCGTCGGCGACGCTGCCGCAGAAGAGACCGAACGTGCAGGCGGCAGACGCGTTGCCGCACGGCAAGACGAGCGCCCATGCCGCGGCGATCGCGAGGGCGGAGCGCAGCACGAATGGAACGTGGAAGAGACGCCGCATCGGGCTCACTGCCAGAGCTTGACGTCGAACTCGGGCTGGAGATTTCCGGTCGAGTCCTGAATGCGCAGCTCGATGTACTTGGCTTCGGTGGTCTTCTCGAACTTGACGGTCGCACCGCGCTTGTAGTCGCGCTCGTGCGGGCCCTTGCCAGTGAAAAAGGCCGTGAGCTCGTGCTCTCCGGTGCGCAGGTTGCCGAGGTAGACGCGCTGGACGCCGCCGCGGTGCAGGGCTTCGACCTCGAGCGCCGTGTACAGGTAGTTGGCGACGATCTTGTCGTCAAGCTTCACCTGGACCGAGTCGAGATCGAACATCTTGCCCACGTCCATCGAGATGAACAGCGCCACCTGCGTATTCGCCGGGAAGAGCAGCTCTTCCTCGAGCACGAGGAGGTCGCGATTGAGCTTGATGACGTCGCTCTTGACGTCCTGGACCCGGCCGTCGAGGGTGGCTGCGACCGGTGGCGCGCTGGCCGCGGCACCGGGGGCGCTCGCTGCGTCAGCCACGCTCGGGGCGCTGGCCGCGTCGGTCGCTGCCGAGGCCGCCGCCATCGGCGCCGCCGCCATCGGCGAGGTCATCATCGAAGCACTGGCGGCGGCTGCCGGCGCACTCGCGGAGAGTGTCGGGCCGGTCGCCGCCGGAGTTGCCGCGTCGGCGCCCCATGCGGCCGGCAAGGTGCCGCCGAGGAGGCCGGCGGCGATCAGCAAGTAGCATCGTTTGAACATGGGCCGTCTCAGTAAGTGGCCGATACGAACACCTGCACGACGGCGGCGTTGTAGCCGTAGAGGTTGCCGGTGCGGATGTCGGTGAAATCCTTGTACTTGTAGGTCGTGTACTCGAGCGCCGCGTTGAGCTTGACGTCGTAGCGGCCAGGCACCTTCCTGACCGTGTACGAGAGCTTGGCGCCGATGCCTTCGTCGTTGAAGTCGCTCAGCTGGCGGTTGCGCGAGACGTAGGTCGTCGCGGTGGCCGCGTTGTCGAAGTAGAAGAGCGCCTTCGTCTGTGTGTAGTAGCGCACAAAGATGTCGGCGAGCCAGGAATCGCCGACATACTGGCTGTAGCCCAGCTCGGCGGTGTTCGCCGTGATGCCCCATGTGTCGCGGTAGTAGCGGTACTCGATATGCATCGAGTTGCGATATCCGAGGTCGCCGAGGAGCCGGAATTTGATGGCGCGCGCCGAGCGCGTGCGCGGGTTGCGCTCGGGCACCGTGGCCCCGAAGACGCGGGCTACCCGATAGGGGCTTCCGAGGAAGCCGTCGTCCGCCAGCGCTTCGACGTTGGCGCTCATGAGCCAGCGCGGCGTCAGGATCTGCGTCGCGCCGAGCCGGTACTGCCAGTGCTTGGCATAGTCGTGAAACTCCGGCGAGTTGTGCTTGAGGACGGTGTCGTCGCCGCGAGTGAAACCGAGGGCGACGGTCGTCATGCCACCGAAGACTTCCTGAGAGACGTCGACGTTGCCGGTGTTGGCCGTGTAGTCGGGCTCGCGGCTGGTCAGGCCGGAGACCGTGATCTGCGAATCGCGGTACACGTAGTCGGCGCTGAGGCCGTATTCGACGCGCGTCTCGTGGAACTTGCTGGCCGTCGTGACGACGTCGATCGACGCATTGCTCACCGAATCGACGTAGGCCGTGCCGGAGAGCGAGACCTTGTCGAACAGGCTCTTGCGCACGAGGACGGCGGGACCCTGGGCCGTCACGCCGCCGCCGCTGTAGACGTGATACAGGGTCTCGGCCTTGTCCTCGGGAAGATCGACCGCGCGCGCCGTGTTCGTCGCCAGAAAACCGCCAAGCAGTGTGCCGAGCAGCGCCAGAAGGCGATGCCAGAGCCCCATCGCCGCTCTAGTTGCAGCCACAGCCGCCTCCCTGGACGCCAGTCGCGCCGCGCGCGCCTTCGCGGACGTCGCGCGTGTGCTCGAGGTCCTTGTCGGGCAAGGTGTCGCGCGAGAGCTTCATGATCGGATCGGCGAGGCGCTCGCGCTCGTAAGGCTTGACCCAGGGCTGGATCGGCGAGCAGCCGCAAAGCAGCGCAGCACCGAGCAGCGCGCCGAGCGCAGCAACGGTGCGGCAGGTCATCATTTCAGCAGCTCCCGAATCTGCTTTTCGTAGTTGTCCTCGTAGCCCGTGAGGTAGCCGCGATGCACGTAACGGACCTTGCCGTCGCGATCGATGATCACGGTCGAGGGCATCGTGCTCAGCTCATAGAGCTTGCTGACGGCCTTGTCGGTATCGAGGAGCACCGGGAAGGTGACGCCGAGCTTGCCGGCGACCTCGGCGGCCTTTCTTGTGTCGTCGTCGACGTTGACGCCGAGCAGCACGAAACCGGCCGCGTGGTACTTCTCGTACAGGCGATTGAGCTGCGGCATTTCCTGGCGGCAGGGGCCGCACCAGGTCGCCCAGAAGTTCACCATCACGACCCGGCCCCGCTGTTCCTGCAGACGCAGGTTCGGGCCGTTCATGGTGTGCAAGGTGAAGTCGGGCGCGGCGGCCAAGGGTGCGATCGCCGGCACGGCGGCGCTGGCGCCGAAGGCGAGGGCGACGGCCGCGGCGAACCGGGCGGCACGCAGAAAGGCGGGTAGCAGGGTCGTGCGCATGCGATGGGACTCGTCGAGTTCAGAAGTAGGCTGTGGCGCCGGCGGTCAGCTCGAGGTTCTGCGTGCTCTGGCGCTTGCCCAGCAGGTCGAGGGAGAAGACGTGGTCGCGGGCGTCGATTTGCAGCGCGAAGTGGTCGGTGAGGTAGACGCGCAGGCCGGCGCCGAAGTTGAAGGTCGGCCGCCGCTGGGTGTCGAGCTTGGTGCTGCCGACGCCGGTGATGATGAAGAACTGCGACGGAAAGGCGTGCGCGCCGCCGATGAAGATCTCGCCGGGCAGGATGTTGTAGCCGATCGAGAGGTTGTAGTAGCTGAGCGTTTCTGTCGGCTGCGGGAATACGCCTCCCGGCAGCACCTGGCGGAAATCCTGGTCGCTGACCTTGGTTGCGGCGTAGACGCCCTCGACGAAGAAGTCCTCGGTGATGTGGTAGCCGAGGCGAACGCCGCCGACCGCGCTGGAGCCGAAGTTCTGCGTCGAATACGTGCCGCCGAAGAGGCCGATTTCGAAATCGCTGGTCGGGAACTTCGGCAGGTGGATGCCGCGCCGGTCGACCTGCGGGACGACAACCTGGTCGCTCGGCGGCGGCGGCGGATCTGCCGCCTGCGCGCCGAAGGCGACCATTGCCGTTGCGGCGGCCAGGAGTGCGGTGCGCAATGTTCTTGTGTTCATGAGAGCTCGTGATCTGTGCTTTTCGGCGGCTAGAAGAAGAAAGAAACCCCGGCCGTCCAGGCGCGGTATTCGTTCGTCTGCGCATCGTTCACGAAAACCGTGTAAAGCGAATAGTCGGCACGCAACACGAATCGCTCTGTCAGGTAATAGCGCACGCCGATGACCGCATTGACGAGCTTGGCGTTGGTCGTCGTCGCCGCGACGAGGCTCAAGTTGGGGTAGTTGGTGAATTTGCCGACCCCAATGCCGACGAAGGGCGAGAAGCGCCTGTCCGACCACGGCTCGGCCATCATGTTGATGTGCCAGAGGTTGGTGCCCGAAAACACGCCCTGCACCTGCCCGATCGTCGCTTCGGCGCTGAGCGTCTCGGAGAGGCGGTAGCTCGTGTAGAGCTTCAATATCGGCTCGCCCTTGAAGTGACCCCAGGCGGCGCCGAGCTGAACGCGGCGGCTCAGGAAGTCGTCGAGCATGACGTCGCGAAAGCTCTTCCTGATGCCGCCGGCGGTCAGCGTCGTCTCGAGCTGCTCGCGGCTGACCCAGCCGACCTTGCCGCTGTCGGTGCGGATGCGATACCAGTCGGTGTGGCGCAGCTGGATCTCGATCCAGTCGTTGCGTCGCGCGACGAAGAAGATCGGAAAGCCGCGGCCCGGACCGGTGCGCAGTTCGATGTACGGATCGGCGATCTGCAGACGCTCGTCGCCCGAGGACGAAGTCTGTGTCGCGACGGGGGCAGGCGCAGGCGTGGAGGCGGCAGCCGCCGCCGGGGCGGCAACCGGCGCGGTCGTGGCCGCGGGGGCGACGGAGGCAGGAGCAGGAGCAGCAGTAGGAGCAGGAGCAGGTTCTGCAGGGTCGGCCGCCCAGGCGCGGCCGAGGCACAGCGCGCTGGCGATCAGCACCGCGGCCACTTCATAGGCGCGGCACTTCATTGGGTATTGCACGTGCCAGTCGCTGGGTCGGGTGGCGTGAACATCGTGTAGGTGGCGGTACTGAACTCGTCCTGGCCCGTAGGCGCGGGATGAGTGATCCAGTACTCGATGATCTTGGCATTCGGGTCGGCCTGGCTAGGAAAGATCAGCCCGCCGCCGTGCAGCACGCCGAGCAGCAGCGGCTTGTCGAGAAGGCGGCTTTGCGTCGTCGAACCGATAACGACCTCGCCTTGCGCCGAATAGAAGTTCTTGTACATGTCGCTGGCGCGGATCACGGCCGGCGTGTTCGCAGGGTCGGTCAGATCGATCAGCTGCGCCGTCGGCACGAGACGGAGCGCGCCACCGGCGCCGGTCGCCAACGCATGGCAGCCGGCGGCGGCACAGGTGTTGGTCGTGATCGTGCCGTTGAGATTGATCTGCAGTTGGGCGTTGAAGATCGGAAATACGCACTTCTGGAAGTACGCGAATGCCAGGGTCTGTCCCGTCAGGATCTGGCTGTTCGTCACTGCCGACGGATTGTCGAACGGGTTCGACCCTCCGCCACCGCAACTCACGAGGAGCGCAGCGGCCGCGACGATGCTGCGACCCGCCAGACGTTTGAAGGCGGGAGCGGCCTCGGCGCGGCTGTGTGCAAAGACCATGCTGTTCAGCAACCCCCGGCGATCCAGTTGGCGATCGTGTTGTAGTTCGCGCTGCCGACCGGCAGCACCGCCGTCGTCACGCCGACCGCCCCGGCCGGGTGCGGCACCGCCGAGGGCTTCGACAGCAGGTAGTTCGAGCCCGGGTTGCAGGCGTTGGAGATCATCGACAGTGTCACTCCATAGTCGCCTTTCAGGTCGCCGGTAAGGACGAAGCGGTTGTTGCGAAACGACGTCCCCATCGCCGGCAACAACCCGGTGCTGCTGCCGATGGCCTGGTGGCAGTACGCCGCGCAGGTCGAGGTCAGGATCGGCTCGATTTGCGTATTGAACGCGTCTTCGCTGAGGCCATTGAGTTGTTGCACGTTTGCACCGGGGTTGAACGGATCGTTGTAGTACTTGCCGCCGGTGTCGATCCATTCGGAGAGCAGACGCGTCTCGGCGGCGTTGAGCATCTTCGAGTGGTCGGGCGCAGTCGCCGGCGGATTCGGATGCGCGGCCTGCGCATCGGCGCTCGACAGCATCGTCACGCCGGCCATGATTTCGGCGAGCCGGCTCTGGCGTGCCAAGCCGCCCGCGTCGCCCTCGCTCGCCGCGGTGTCAACCAGCGCCGGCATGCGAGCGATCACGAGCACCCCTTCCTCGATCATCGTCTCCGGCAGACCGGTGACCGGGTCGAGCAGCGGATCGCCGATCATCACCCGGTCATACGACTCGACCCGGCCGTCGCCTGCGATCGTGGCGCTGAGGTCGAGCAGGTCCGGGTCGGTATGGCAATTGGTACACGTGTTGGCACCGCGGTCGCGCGTCCACAGGGGCTGGATGTGATCCGGGTAGTTGATGATGCCGTTCGTCGGCACTGTCGTCGCCAGATTGTTGGCGGGGTTGGCGTTGCCGGTGTACATGAGCGCGATCGTCGTGTGTGCGGTGACACCGGCCTGGCTCGTATCGGCCCAGACGTCGGTGTACATCATGTCGGGACCGAGCAGCAGTTTGGTCGGGTCGAGGCGTGTGCGCGTGTCGGCATAGGTTTCGCCCCCCTGGTGGGCGCTGGCCATGGCCGGCAGGAGCGCCGCCGGCACCGTGTTGACGATGGTGCCGGAATTGATCGCGCCGCCGCGCCGCGGGCTGTGGCAGCCGTCACAGGTGCGGTGTTCACCGGGCCGGACCTGGATCCAGTTGGTATGCGTCTGGAACGCGCGCCCTTGTGCATCGACGACGGACAGGCCTATGGGCGTGTTCGCCGGCACGGTCAGCTTGAACGAGCCGTCGGGTTCGATCGGCGCGTAGCCAAGGATCTGCGTCATCTCGAACTCGGTTTCGCCGATCGCGGTGCGCATGCCGGACATGCCGGCCCCCGGCGCGATCGCCCGCACCGCGCGGATGAAGCGTCCGGGCTCGCAGCCGTAGGCGGCGTTGGCGGGGTCCTTCATGCGCACGATATCGGCGACCTGCGCCCGCGTGTCCTGCGGATCCGTCGGGGCGGTCTTGGCGATCGAGGCCGTGCACCCGGCCGGCAGGTCGGCTGCGGTCAGGACCGCGTCGCCCATGCGCCCGAGGGCGTCGGTGTCGTAGACGCTGCGCACGTCGAGCAGGCCGAGGTTCTGTGCCGCCAGCGTCGCGTCGGCGGCAGTCGGCTGGGTGGCGTTCGGCTCGGTGTGCGGCAGGATAGCCACCGGGTGCATGTTCATGAAGCCCGGCGGCGGGGCGGCCACGATGAGGAAGGTCTGCGCCACCGGATCGAACATGTAGATGGAATAGCTCGGGGGCACGTTGTCCTGGAGTGGGTCCGCGGCGACGTCGGTAGTAAGCCGATTGGAGGACAGTCGCGCTAGGTCTGTAGCCGAAAGTGTCGCGCACGAAACGACGCCCACGCCTTGGCTTGTCACTTCGCAGGGCGAAAAACCGACGAGGATGCGGTTCGTTCCGTCCCAGAGGGGGTACGGCGAGGAAATACGACCGTACTGTGAGATTCCGGTGCCGTAGTTGAGCTGCTGCACCGTCGCCTGCTGCTGGCCGCCGGTGGTTGGCACTCCGGCTGCGGCGGGCGTGTTCTGCTCGGAATAGTGCGCTGCGTCGATGAGCATGAGGGCGCCGCCCTCATGCGTGCGCGACAGCGGCATCAGGTCCGTCGTGAGGAAGCCCGCGTACTTGCCGCTCGGGTCCATGTCGCGTGGGTGCAGGAAGCTGTTGCCGTCGCTGTGCGCGCCGTACAGCACGAACATGTTCGTGCCGTCGGGCTTGACGGTGAAGACCTTGAAGTGGTTGCGGCCGGCAACGTGGTCCCAGCGCGAGAACATGATGTCGCCGTTGGGCCGCACGGTCGGGTTGCGGTCGTGGCTCTGGTTGACCGAGATCTGCGTGATGTTGGCGCCCTGCGCATCCATGGTGTGCAGGTTGAAGACCGTTTCACGCTCGTACTCGTCAAGTGCGATGTAGCTGTGGCCGAGCGCCTGGTTGACGCTCGACGTCGTCTGCCGGTTCGAGGTGAACACGTAGCCCTTGCCGGCCGGCAGGTAGCTCGGCTCGACGTCGTCGCCCGGCCCGTTGGTGAGCCGGCGGAAGGTGCCGCCCGTCAGCCCGCCTGTCGTCATGTCGTATTCCCAGATGTTCCAGCGGCCCGTGCAGGCGGGCTGATTGCCGATCATCGAGGTGTTCGATGCTGGGCAACGCATCGAAAAGACGATCTTTGTACCGTCAAACGACACGTCCGGGCTCTGCGCGTCGCCGTTGCCCTGCGTGAACTGGGCCGTGATGTTGTGCTCGGCCGCGCTCGGCGAGGACTTCTCGCGGATCATGAGGTCACCGCCTGCCGCCGTCGCGCCGACGGTGAGCGGATTGACGGAGATCGTGTTGACGCGCTGCGCGTACGCGATGGGCACGTCGCCGGCGACGGTGAGCGTGCTCGATTCGCTGGTGCTGCCGCCGCTGCAGCCAGCGATGATTGCCAGCAAAGAAGCGCATCCCCACGCGCCCAGGATCCATTGCCTGTTCATGGTGACCTCCGGAAGTATTTCTTCATAGACGCGACCTGCGTCATTGGGTGGCCCGTGGCGCGGGCGCCAGCAGACCGGACGAGTAGTGCAGAGCCCCGTTCGCGGCGACGACAATCGCATCGACGCCGGGTTGCGACTCGATGAGCCGCAAGCCTTTTTCGACGCCGAGCACGAACACGGTTTTCGACAGCGCTTCGGTCGTGAGCCCGTCTTCGGCGAGCACGGTGACGCTGTGCACGCTCGTGGGCGACCGGCCGGTCGAAGGATCGATCAGATGATGGAAACGCACGCCGTCGGCGTCGAAATAGCGCTCGTAGTCGCCCGAGGTTGAGATCGACACGTCTTCGAGCGGTAGCACGGCGGCCATTTCGCCGGCCCGGCGCGGATCGCGGATGCCGATGGTCCACGGCCGGCCGCGCCGGTCGCCGATGACGCGGCTGTCGCCGCCGGCGCTGACGTTGGCGTGGCAGATGCCGAGCCGGCCGAGGATCGCGGCGGCGTTGTCGACGGCATGACCCTTGGCGAAGCCGCCGAGATCGATGCGCATGCCTTCGCGCGTGAAGCGAACGGTGCGGGCCTTCGCATCGACGTGCAGGAAGCGGTAGCCGACCGCGGTGCGGGCGCGGGCCAGGGCTTCTTCACTCGGGCGGATGCGCTGGCGATAGTCGTAGAGGTGGCCGACGGCGGCGTAGGTGATGTCGAAGGCGCCGCCGGAAAGCTCGGAGTATTCGTTGGCGCGTGCGAGCAGGCCGGCCATCTCGTCGCTGAGCGGCACCGGCCCGGCGAAGGCGTCGCGGTTGATGCGTGAAAGTTCCGAATCGGGCTTGTGCGGGCTCATCGCCCGGTCGATGCGATGCATCTCGTCCATCACCGCGGCCATCGCCGATTCGCCGGCGGCCCGGTCGTCGCTCCACAGCTCGACGTTGATCGCCGTGCCCATGATGGCTTCCTCGCGCTTCATCCAGCCGGCGTCCGCCGCGCAGGCGAGCACACCGGGAGCGGGGCCGGTGCGGGGGCTGGCTTTGGCGAAACCGAACATCGGAGCTGCAGACTAATAAAGAAGGTGAAGCGAGCGGTAGTGGATGCGAATGGACACAAATACCAGACTTGCGCACTAGGAGATACGCAGATCACGTGCCCGAGACTTGACCACGTATCGTGGCGGCGATGCCGTCAATATTTGTTAGCAATGGCGCCTAGACCTTGCGCCGGCACCACGCTTCTGCCCGTTTTGGGCGGCTCTGCGTGCAGATGCTTCAGATGTGACAGTTCGCAACCGGTACTAGTTCTCGAATCGGCTTCGAGACGTATCGGGCCGTTTCCGCGGCCGCTGCGCGGCCTGCTGGCGGCGTGTCGGCGAGAAGCAAGGTCAGAAGCGGCCGCCGACCGTCGCCAGGGCCCGCAATTCCTCGGCGTCCAGCTTCGGGCCGTCGAGAGTGCAGCGGGCGCTCTGCGTCTCGTCGGTGCGAAAACGCGCAATCACCGGCTTCAGGGCGGCCTTGACGTGCTCGGTGCTGTAGCCGTTGAAGAGGTGGCCGAAGAGGCCGCGGTCGAGATCACTGGTGTTGAGGAACCAGTCGGCGATCGGGAACGTGAGATTCATGTTGAAGTGCATCATGATTCCCATGTTGTGGTGCGCAGTGTGGTGGCGGCGAAATCGTGTTGATGAACGGCATGTTGCGCACGAACCAGTTGTCGCAGACGTGGCAGCAGAAGTGAAAGGTCTCGTAGGTCATGTAACCGCGACACCTTCTCGAAGAACAACCTTCTGACGCGTGGCCAGGAAGTCGCGNNACGACCGGCGCATCGGCTTTGCCATCCGCTACATCCCGACGAGCGTGCGGCAGGTGGCGGGAGAAGGCAGCGCGACGCTGGTTCGCGGCGTCGACCGTCATGGCCACTTCGAGCTCGAGCCGCAGCCGTTGCGCGACATGGACCCCGATTTCGTCGCCCTGCACAAGCGCATCGCCGAGCGCAACGCCGAGCGCAACGCGAAGATCCTCTATCGCGGTACCGACGTGAAGAGCTACAACGACCCGAAGGCGCTGCCCGAGCGCGCGGGCTGACGCGCAGGCGGTTCGCGAAGGACGATCCGGTCGCTCGTTGCGACGCTACTTCAGCAGCGTCTCGCGAATGAACATGACCATCGCGTAGAACTGGAAGTCGGCGTTTTCCTTGCGCGCGAAGCCGTGGCCCTCGTTCTCGGCGCGCAGATACCAGACCGGCGTGCCGTTGGCGCGCACCCTGGCCACGATCTGCTCGCCTTCGGTGTACGGCACGCGCGGATCGTTCCTGCCAGCGACGACGAAGAGCGGCTTCGTGATCTTCGCCGCGTTGCTGAGCGGCGAGATGCGCGTCAGGAATTCGCGCATNNCGATGCGATCCGCATAGTGCGTCGCCACTGCCAGGCTCATGTAGCCGCCGTAGCTGCCGCCACTGACGAGAACGCGCGACGCGTCGAGGTTCGGCTGCGTCGCGATCCAGTCGAGCAGGGCGCCGATGTCTTTCACCGAGTCTTCGCGTTTCATACCGTCGTCGAGCGACAGGAAGGTCTTACCGAAACCTTCGGAGCCGCGCACGTTGGGGCGGATGAGGGCGATGCCGAGCTCCTCGACGAAGTAGTTGTAGCGGCCGATGAAGCCGAACTCGGCCTGCCCTTCCGGACCGCCGTGGATCTCGATGAGCACGGGCCGCTTGCCGGCGAAGCGAGCCGGCGGCAGGTTGACGATCCCGGAGATCTCGCGCCCGTCGAAGCTCTTCCAGCGTGCGATCTGCTGCTCGCCGAAGCGCGCCATGTCGACGCCGGCCGGCGCGAAGGGGCGCGTCCACGCTTCGGCCGAGCCATTGGCCGGGTCGAGCGCGGCGACCTGGCTCGGGCCGTTGCTGCTGTTGAGGGCGAAGGCGAGCACTGGCAGATGCGGATGGAACTGGGCCGCGATGACGCTGCCCGAAGGCAGCCGCGGCGACGGCAATTCGTCGAAGCTGTCGCCGTCGAAGAAGAGCAGGTCGTCGCGGCCGTCGATGTCGGCGCGCACGGCCAGGAGGCGCCCGTCGGCGCTGGCGCTGACGCCGGTCACGTTCCAGCGCAGGTGCTTCGTCACCGGCACGAGGCGGCCGTCGGCGAGGTTGTAGAACATCAGCTCGCGGAACTCGCCGCCGCGGTCGCTGATGACGAAGAATCCCGTGTCGTCGCGCTTCCAGGCGTCGGCGAAATGGGTGGCCCGGATCTCGCTGCCGGGCAGCGGAAGAACCTGCTTCTTCTCGCCGCTGGCGATGTCGAGCAGCCAGACCTGTGACTCGTTGGCCGAGAGATAGCGCGTCAGCGAGAGCGTGTGGTCGTCCCACGAGACGCCGCCGACGCCCCAGCCGCCGCCGGGCAATTCGGCGAGCTTTCTCCGCGTTTCAGGATGCGCTGGGTCGACCAGGCTGAGCGTCTGCGCGATATCGGCGCGACCGCCTCCTGCGGCGGTGCGGTCGAGGGGCACCGAGAGATAGAGCAGGCGGCTCGAGCGGTGCAGCCAGCCTTGCAGCTCGTGGCGCTGGTTCGGCTCGGAGACGAGCGTGATCTCGCGCGTCGCCAGGTCGAGCCGATAGATTTGCGCCGCCTCGTCGCCGCCGGCGCTGCGCTCGAACACGATCGAATCGCCCGTGATGGGTTCGTAGCTCGCGTTGCGCACCGGGTCGGCGAAATCGGTGAGCGCCTCGGGCTCGGCGAGCGGCGAGGCGACGCGGAAGATCTGCGTCGTGTTGCCGCCCGCCTTGCGATAGGCGACGAGCATCTCGCGCTTCGTCGGGTGCCAGTCGACGAAGGCGTGGCCGCGGAAATCGTTGTAGCGGGCCACGGTGTCGGCCATGCTCCCTGGAATCGGCGCAATGCCCTGGACGACGAGGTTGGCGTTCGGCGCGATCGTGTCGCGGTTCGCGTTGACGGCCGTCGCCGTGCGCCCGCCATCGGCCGGCGCTAGCTGCTGCATCGGCGCGCAGGCGCACAGCGCCAGCACCGAAGCCAGATTCAAGGCACGGGCAGCGATCGAGCAGAGTTGCATGGTCGCTGCCTCCTCAGGCATCGCGAACGTCGGCGACCGGCGAGGCGCCAAAATCGGTGCGCCCGAGGTAGGCGATGACGCGCGCCGCCGCGTCGCGGCTCGAGGTCAGCTGCCCCGCTTCCTTGAGGCGAACGAAGTTGCCCTGCTCCGGGAAGCCTTCGCCGTCGGCGCTGCGCAGCTGCACCTGCATGTCGGTATCGATCACGCCCGGCGCGAGTGAAACGATCGTCGCGCCGTGCGCCAGCTCGGCCTGGTCGAGCGCCACGGCGCGCGAGAGATGGTCCATGCCGGCCTTGGCCGCGCAGTAGGTGGCCTGCCCGGCCATCGCACGCCGGCCCAGGCCCGACGAGATGTTGAGCACGCGGCGCTCGCCGGGCCAGCTCGCCGTGGCCCGCAGGAACGCGGCGGTGAGCAGCAGGGGCGCCTCGAGACCGGCGCGCAGCGCCGCCGAGAGTTCTTCGCTTGTGCAATGCTCGAGCGCGCCGATGCGGGTCAGCATGCCGGCGTTGTTGATGAGGCTCGCCGCGGCGAAATCTTCGCCGTCGAGATCGTCGAGCCAGGCCTGCAGCCGCGAGGCGACGCCAAGGGGCTCGGCGAGATCCATCGTCCATTGTTCGCAGGCAGCGCCGACGGCTTGTGCCTTCGCGGCGAGCGCGTCGTTGGTGCGGCGCGAAATGCCGAGCAGCGTGCGATCGGGGCCGGCCAGCAACTGCTCGGCGATCGCGGCGCCCATGCCGCGCGAAGCGCCGGTGATGATGAAGAGCTGCCGTGTCATGGGGGTGTTTCCTCGAGGGCGAATGCAGCGCGAGCGCGAAGCGCGACGATGATACGAGGCCGGCCATTGCGTCCGCGACGCGCGAACGAGGCGATGGCGCGACGCCGAAGCCCGAGGTGTTGCGCGGACGCAGCCGCGATGCCGGTTCGCGTTGACGGCCGCGGCAACGCAATGCAGACTGCCGGCCTCGGCGAGCACCGCTCTCGCCGCCATCCCGAAGCATTGTTTCGTCGCGCCACCAGTCCGTGAAGGAGGAGCCTCATGTCCAAGACCCTGTCTCCCCTTGCTCGCGCAGCCGCCGTGTCGGCCACCGCCTGATCCGCGCGTTGTTCTTCGCCGGCCCTTGAGGCCGGCTCGCTTCGAAGTTCCTCCGCGCATCCGGCGCCGCCCCGCGGCAGGCCTTGCATTGAACGTTCCGGCAGGAGCCCTGCCGGCGATCGCAGCGCGGCACGTCAGTGTCCGCCGCAGCAACGCTGACTCCGGATTCACATGCTTCACTTCGATTTCGATCGCCTCCATCGCGTCGGGCTCACGACCACTCTGGCCGAGCGCGCGCGCGTCTGCGCCGCGGACCTCGGCGACGAGCTCGAGCTGCTTCGCGTTACCTCGGTCCATCGCGAGACCGTGCAGCTGCACGACGGCGCCGCCGAGACTTCGGCGCGGCCGCTGCCCCGGCTTGCGCATGAATTGCTCGAGGCCGGCACCGCGCTCGCCGTCGGCGACTGGGTGCTCGCCTCGCGCGACGCTTCCGGCCAGCGCTGGGTGCGGCAGCGCGTGCCGCCGTCGTCGCATATCGCGCGCCGCGACGACGACGGCAGCCGGCACGCCGTCGTCAGCAACGTCGACCACGCCCTGCTCGTCATGGGGCTCGACGACGATTTCAACCCGCGTCGCCTCGAGCGCTACCTCGCACTCGCGCACGCGAGCGGCGTCGCGCCGATCGTCGTCGATGCGACCGATCCGGCGTCGGCCGCGTCGTTCGCCCATGTCGCCGACGGCGGCCGCACGCTCGTGCTGCTCGGCTCGTCGGGCGCCGGCAAGTCGACCCTCAGCAACACCTTGATGGGCGCCGCCGTCCAGGACACCGGCGCCGTGCGCGAGCACGACGGCCGCGGCATGCACACGACGACGGTCAGGTCGCTGCATCGCCTGTCCGGAGGCGCCTGCGTCATCGACACACCGGGCCTAAGAACCTTGCGTCCCGATGTCGACGAGGCGACGCTGGCGGCGAGCTTCGAGGATATCGAGAAGCTCTCGGCGCAATGCCGATTTCGCGATTGCACGCACGGCGGCGAGCCGGGCTGCGCCGCGGGCGAGGGCGTCGACCCGGATCGTCTGCGCAATTTCCAGAAGCTTCTGCGCGAGAGCCGCCGCGACACGCTGACGTGGGTCGAGCGGCGGCAGCAGCTTTCGGCGTGGAAGTCGCGTGGCCGGGAGGCGCGCGTCCGGATGAAGATGAAGCGCAGCGAGGATTGAAGCGCGCCGGCGGCGCCGTGTTTCTCTCAGCGCTGCGACGTGAGGCGGTCGCGGCCGGCGAGCGCCGGAAACAGGCCCCGCCACGACGCGGCGATCAGCAGCGTGCCGAGCGCGCCGACGACGACCGAGCCGACCGGCCCGAGCCACGCCGCCGTCACGCCGGATTCGAATTCACCGAGCTGGTTCGACGCGCCGATGAAGACCGAGTTGACGGCGCTGACACGACCGCGCATCTCGTCGGGCGTATCGAGCTGGACGAGCGACTGGCGGATGACGACGCTGATCATGTCGGCGGCGCCGGCGACGACGAGCGCGGCCAGCGAAAGCACGAACGAGGTCGAGACGCCGAAAGCGAGCGTCGCGACGCCGTAGACGGCCACGGCCGAAAGCAGGACGCGGCCGGCGCGGCGCGTCACCGGCCAGCGCGTCAGCACGATCGAGGTCGTGAAGGCGCCGGCGGCGGGTGCGGCGCGCAACAGGCCGAGACCCCACGAGCCGACGTGCAGCACGTCGCGCGCGAAGATCGGCAGGATCGCCGCCGCGCCGCCGAAGAGCACGGCGAAGAGATCGAGCGAGATGGCGCCGAGAACGGCCTACCGGTCGCGCACGAAACGGACGCCGGCGAGCAGGGTCTCGAGGGTGATCGCTTTCTTGATACACGCCGGCTGTTCGTAGCGCACGCCGAAGGCGAGCAGGCCCGACACGATGAAGAGCACGGCGCAGACGCCATAGNNGCAGCACCATGGGCGTCAGCGCCTGCTGGGTCGGCATCTGGAACGCGCGCACCGTGCCGACCGCGACCGACACCACGAGCAGCATCTCGCGATCGACGAAGTGCGCTGCCGAGCCCCAGACCAGCGCAAGAGAGATCGCCGCCTGTGCGGCCATGCACAGCGCAACGATGCGGGCGCGGTGAAAGTGATCGACGACCTGGCCGGCAACGAGGACGAGTGCCAATGCGGGCAGGAACTGGAACAGGCCGACGAGGCCGAGGTCCCAGGCGCTGTGCGTCAGGTCGTACATCTGCCAGCCGAGGGCGACGAGCAGCATCTGGTTCGCGGTGGTGCCCGCGAGCCGCGCGAACCACAGCCGCATGAAGGCGTGATGCTTGAAAAGCGCCGCCGTCGACCGCTCGAGCGGCGCGCGGTCGGTCAGCGGCTCGACGGTCTCGGCGCGGTCGTCGAGGTCACCCTGCGGCGGCAGAGGGATCCCGCCGTGTGGCAGCGAGGACGTGCCGTCAGCCGCCGGCACGCTGCATCTGTGTCGAAGTGAGAATGCGAATGCCGGGCCTCGCCGCGCGCAGCGAGTCGACGAGAGCTGCTGCTACGTCGGCGGCCTGGATCGGCCGGAGCGTTCGCGGCACGAGGCCCATGACGGGCGCAAAGAGCCGCATCGCCCACACTTCGCCGCGCCGCACCGGCTGGCCGAGCGCGACGCGGTCGCCAAGAAGAAGCGACGGTCGGGCGATCGTTACCGAGTCGTAGCCGAGCGTGGCGACGGCCGCTTCCATCTCGCCCTTGACGCGGTTGTAGAAGACGCTCGAAGCCACATCGGCGCCGAGCGCGGAGACGACCGCGAGCCGTGTCGCTCCCGCCGTGCGCGCGGCGCGTGCGGTGGCGACGACCGCGTCAAGATCGACGCTGCGAAACGCGGCCTGCGAGCCGGCGACCTTGATCGTCGTGCCGAGGGCGATGAAGACGTCGTCGATCGCCCGCAACGGCTCGTGGAGATTGGCGAAATCGACAACCCGCAGACGAATCTTCGGGTCGGCGTCGAGGCCCGGAACGGCGCGCCGCACGAGTACCTCGACCGATGCGTGGCTACGCAACAGGAGTGGCAGCAGTGCGCGGCCGACGAGGCCCGTCGCGCCGGCGAGGAGTGCGGTTCGTTGGCTCGACGGCACGAACGCCATGGTATCGATCGCGTCGTTTCGCCGGTGGAGGGCTCAGCGCTTGGGTGAGCCGAGTCGCGCTGGAGGCCGGCTGGCCGACCGCCCGTCGCGGCCCGGGCCTTGCGGCCGCGGCGGCGCTTGTCGATGCGAGCCGCCGCCGTTTCGTCCCGAGTCGTTGCGCGGCGCGTCGCCGTTGCGGTGCGGCGCGCCAGAACGCCGCGCGCCGCCCCGACCCGCGCCTTCGCCGATGACCATGCGGCCGAGCACGATGGGCTCGGGCCGCTCGTGGGACGGCGGCGCGAAGCCGGGAACGATCTCTTTCGGGATCTCGTGCTTGATGAGGCGCTCGATGTCGCGCAGGAACCCGTTCTCGTCGACGCAGACGAGCGAGATCGCTTCGCCCGGCGAACCGGCACGGCCGGTGCGGCCGATCCGGTGCACGTAGTCTTCAGGGACGTTCGGCATTTCGAAGTTGACGACGTGCGGCAGTTGGTCGATGTCGATGCCGCGCGCCGCGATGTCGGTGGCGACGAGCACCTGCAGCTCGCCTTTCTTGAAGTCGGCGAGCGCCTTGGTGCGCGCCGTCTGGCTCTTGTTGCCGTGGATCGCCATGGCGCTGATGTCGTGCTTGAGCAAATGCTCGACCAAGCGATTCGCGCCATGCTTCATGCGCGTGAAGACGAGCACCTGGTGCCAGTCGTTGTCCTTGATGAGGTGGGTGAGCAGATCCTTCTTCATCTCGCGCCCGACCGGGTGCGCTTTCTGGGCGATGAGATCGGCCGTCTGGTTGCGGCGCGCGACCTCGATGAGCACCGGCGCGTTCAGCAAGCGGTCGGCGAGGGCCTTGATCTCGTCGCTGAAAGTCGCCGAGAAGAGCAGGCTCTGCTTTTTCTGCGGCAGCACCGCGAGCACCTTCTTGATGTCGGGCAGAAAGCCCATGTCGAGCATGCGATCGGCCTCGTCGAGAACGAAGATCTCGACGTGCGAGAGGTCGAGTGTGCGCTGGCCGTGGTGGTCGAGCAGCCGCCCCGGCGTCGCGACGAGGATGTCGACGCCGCGGCGCAGTTTGTCGATCTGCGGCTGCATGCCGACGCCGCCGAACATCACCATGCTCGCGAGCCTGGCGTGCTTGCCATAGGTGCGGACACTTTCTTCGACCTGTGCCGCGAGCTCGCGGGTCGGCGTGAGGATCAGGGCGCGGATCGGAATGCGGCCCTTGGCGTCGCGCGTTGCTGGCTTGTCCATCAGCCGTTGCAGCATCGGCAGGACGAAGCCTGCGGTCTTGCCGGTGCCGGTCTGGGCGCCGCCCATGACGTCGCCGCCCGAGAGAACGGCAGGAATCGCCCGCACCTGGATCGGCGTCGGCGTGGTGTAACCCGCTTCGCGCACAGCGCGCAGCAGGGGCTCGGCAAGGCCGAGGGAATCGAAAGACATGGAGTACTGCCAATGCATCGGCCTGCTGCCCGCGATTTGCGGGCGCCAGTCGAAGGCAGACGGGAAGGGGAAAGTCGGAAGCGACCGCGTCGGCGCTGACTGGAAAGGGTGGCGACGCGAGCCTGCATTGTAATGCGCCATTGAAAGAAGGCGCTTGCGCGGGTGATGTGACATCAGTGGCGCACTCGGCCGGGAATCGGCGGACCTGCCTCGGCTGGCTTCGCTCTTTCGCCTTGCGGCCGACCCGCGCGGCACCCGCACCGAGCGCTCGGCAGCGAGCTCCGCTGCGCCGCCATCCCGATTCAGGCCCACCGCTCTCCCCGGTCCGACCAAGGGACGCGCCGTCTCGGCTCCGCACCTGCAGGGCGTCAGCGGGGCAGTGCCGGGGGTACCGCCGGCGCTGATTGCGCTCAAGTCGACGGACCATCGAAGGAGCAGCGACAATACGGCATCGGCCCCGCGGTCTGCGGCGCGCCCGGCTCCTTCGAACGAACTTGGAAATCCAATGGCTCAGTACGTCTTCACGATGAACCGCGTGGGCAAGATCGTTCCGCCCAAACGGCAGATCCTCAAGAACATCTCGCTCTCGTTTTTTCCCGGCGCCAAGATCGGCGTCCTCGGCCTCAACGGCTCGGGCAAATCGACGTTGCTCAAGATCATGGCCGGCATCGACCACGACATCGAAGGCGAAGCGACGCCGATGCCTGGCCTGAAGATCGGCTATCTGCCGCAGGAGCCGGTGATGGATCCGAACCAGACCGTGCGCCAGGCGGTCGAGGAAGGCATCGGCGGCGCGCTCGCGGCGAAGAAGCGCCTCGACGAGGTGTATGCCGAGTACGGCGAACCCGACGCCGATTTCGACAAGCTCGCGGCCGAGCAGGCTGAGCTCGAGGCGACGATCGCCGCCGCTGGCAGCGAGAACATCGAATTGCAGCTGGAAATCGCCGCCGACGCGCTGCGCCTCGCACCGTGGGACGCGGTGATCGGCAAGCTCTCCGGCGGCGAGAAGCGCCGGGTTGCGCTTTGCCGCATGCTGCTGTCGAGACCCGACATGCTGCTCCTCGACGAGCCGACCAACCACCTCGACGCGGAAAGCGTCGACTGGCTCGAGCAGTTCCTGCAGCGCTTTCCCGGCACCGTGGTCGCGATCACCCACGATCGCTACTTCCTCGACAACGCCGCCGAGTGGATCCTCGAGCTCGACCGCGGCTCGGGCATTCCGTACAAGGGCAACTACAGCCTTTGGCTCGAGCAGAAGGAAGCGCGCCTCGAGCAGGAGCAGAAGACCGAGGATGCGCGCACCAAGGCGATGAAGAAGGAGCTCGAATGGGTGCGCCAGAACCCGAAGGGCCGCCAGGCGAAGAGCAAGGCGCGCATCGCGCGGTTCGAGGAGCTCTCCGACATCGAGTACCAGAAGCGCAACGAGACGAACGAGATCTTCATTCCGGTGGCCGATCGGCTCGGCCACGAGGTGATTGAGTTCGAGCACGTCAGCAAGAGCTTCGGCGATCGGCTCCTGATCGACGATCTCAGCTTCAAGGTGCCGGCCGGCGCCATCGTCGGCATCATCGGCCCGAACGGTGCCGGCAAGTCAACGCTCTTTCGCATGATCGCCGGCAAGGAAAAGCCCGACAGCGGCAATGTGAAGATCGGCGCCACGGTGAAGATGGCCTTCGTCGAGCAGACGCGCGAAGAGCTCGAGAACGACAAGACCGTCTGGCAGGACGTTTCGGGCGGCCTCGACAACCTGGTGGTCGGCAAGTTCGTGATGCCGAGCCGTGCCTACCTCGGACGCTTCAACTTCAAGGGCAACGATCAGCAAAAGCTGGTCGGCAATCTATCCGGCGGCGAACGCGGGCGGCTGCACCTGGCCAAGACGCTCATCGCCGGCGGCAACGTGCTGATGCTCGACGAGCCGTCGAACGATCTCGACGTCGAGACCTTGCGCGCGCTCGAAGATGCGCTGCTCGAATTCGCCGGCTCGATCATGGTCATCAGCCACGATCGCTGGTTNNCCGCATCGCCACGCACATCCTCGCCGCCGAGGGCGACTCGAAGTGGTTCTTCTTCGACGGCAACTACCAGGAGTACGAGGCCGACAAGAAGAAGCGCCTCGGCGAGGAGGGCGCCAAGCCGAAGCGCCTGCGTTTTCGGCCCATGCATTGAAAAGCGCGGAAGCGAAGACTTTCTCACCTTCCGAGAACCAATCCGGCGCCGTACGATCGGACGCACGGCATTCCTTGCATCGAGGTCTTTCGCATGCCCGGGTTCTTCTCTTCGATGGCATCGTCTCTCACCCGCGTGCCGGCGCTTCTCGCTGCGGCCGGGATTGCGCTTGCCGGCTGCACGACTTTGCAGACCTTTCTTCCGGGTAGCGTCGCTGCCGTCGGCGGCGGTGCGTCAGCGCCGGCCGGCGCCGTCGGTCCCGGCGGCGCGGCTTCGGGCCTGCGCCCGCCCGGAGCACCTCCGGTGGCGGCCGTGCCCGGCGCACTGCACCCTTTCGCCGAGGTCATCAAGGGCGCCAAGCGCATGGATGGCATCCTCACCGTCTGGCAGAAGGACGACAAGGTCTGGCTCGAGCTGAAGCCTAGCGACCTCGATACGCCTTTCTTCCTCTCGCCGAAGCTCAAGTCAGGCATCGGCGAGCGTGGTTTCTACGGCGGCTCGATGGAAGACAGCGGCATCGTCGAGTTCCGCCGCATCTACAACCAGGTGCAGCTCGTCTGGAGCAACATCGGCTACGTTGCCAAGGCGGGCACGCCAGAAGCGCGGGCGATCGAGGCCGGCTACTCGCCGAGCCTGCTGGCGAGCGCACCGGTGCTGAGCCTGCCCGAGCCTGAGCGCAAGTCGGTGCTCGTCGAAGCCAACACCCTTTTCCTCGCCGATCTGCTCGGCTTCGGCATGGACCTGCAGCGCAGCTATCGCCAGGGCTATGCGTTCGACCCGCGCAACTCGGCGATCACCAAGGTGCGCGCGACGCCCGACATCGTCGTTCTCGACGTGCTCGGCCACTACGCGACGGCCTCGATCTCCGTGCCGCAGCCGAACACGCCGCCGGGGGCGCCGCAGCCTTCGGCGCCGCGCTCGCTTCCCGACCCGCGCAGCCTGTTCCTCAACATCCACTATTCGCTGGCTCGCCTGCCGGCCGAGCCGATGCACGGCCGCAAGGCCGATCCGCGCGTCGGCTACTTCGAGAGCGGCCGCTTCGACTTCAGCGATGACCTCGCGCGCACGCCACGGCAGCGCTTCGTGAACCGCTGGCGGCTCGAGAAGAAAGACCCCGCTGCGGCGCTCTCCGAGCCGGTCAGGCCGATCGTCTACTGGATCGACCGGACCGTGCCCCTCAAGTACCGCGCCACGATCACGGCCGGCGTTCTCGAATGGAACAAGGCCTTCGAGAAGATCGGCTTCAAGGACGCGATCGAGGTCAAGGTCCAGCCCGACGACGCCGACTGGGACACGCTCGATTTCGGCCGCGCGTCGATCCGCTGGATGACGAACGCGTCGCCGACCTTCGGCGCCATCGGCCCGAGCCACGTCGATCCGCGCAGCGGCGAGATCCTCGACGCCGACATCGGCATCGAGAGCCTGTCGTCGCGCAACATCCGCGCCGCGCGATCGCAGGTGCTGGCGTCGAGCAGCCTGGACAACCCGTTCGGCGATGCCGGGATGACTGCCGATCAGCGCCGCCTGCTCGCCGAAGGGCGCTTCTGCGACTACGACCAGGAGGCCGGCGAACAGATGGCCTATGCCGCCGACGTGCTCGAGGCGCGTGGCGATCTGCAGCCCGGCAGCCCCGAGGCAGAGGCTTTCGTCGAAGCCTATCTGAAGGATGTCACGATGCACGAGGTCGGGCACACGCTTGGCCTGCGGCACAACTTCCGTGCCTCGCGTGTCTACACGATGAAGCAGCTGGCCGACCCGGCGTTCACGAAGGAGCACGGCATCGCTGGCTCGGTGATGGACTACCCGGCGATCAATCTCAACGGGCCGGACGAGCTGCGCTCGAAATACGGGACGCCCTTCAACGACACGATCGGCCCCTACGACTACTGGGCGATCGAGTACGCCTACAAGCCACTGTCCTCGGGCCTGAGCGCCGCCGAGGAAGCGGCAGCGCTGCAAAAGATCGCCGTCCGCAGTGACGAGCCGCTGCTCGCCTATGGCACGGACGAAGACAATTTCCTCGGCATCGATCCGGAGTCGCTGCAGTCCGACCTCGGCGATGATGCCGTGGCCTTCGCGAAGAAGCGCATCCTCATCGCCCAGGATCTGCTCAAGCGCCAGGAGACGCGCCAGCTGCGCCCCGACCAGGACTACAACCTGCTCAGGCGCTCGGTAAGCTACGCGATTCGCGACGTCGCCCGCTCAGCCTACGTGCTGGCGCGCCAGATCGGTGGCGTGCGGACGGTGCGCGACGCGCCCGGCACCGGCCGCGATCCGCTCGTCCCGGTGCCGGTGTCCGAGCAGCGCGGGGCCCTCGAGCTCATCACCGGTAACCTGCTTTCGGCCGACAGCCTGCGTATTTCGCCTGCACTGCAGCGCAAGCTCGGTACCGATTTCAGTGAGCGCTGGGAGGCCTTGCGCGGTGGCGAAGGCTCGACGCAGACCGACTACTCGGCCTCCGAGCAAGTGCTCGGCCTGCAGAAAGCGCTGCTTGCGGAACTGATGAGCGACACGGTGGCGACGCGCCTGCTCGAGAGCAGCGAGAAGGCGCCCAGCGGCACGACGCGGGCGCTGCGCATGCCCGAGCTCTACGGCCGCTTGACCCAGGCTGTCTGGAGCGAGCTCGACGGCCGCGGCGACATCGCGCCGCTGCGCCGCGAAGTGCAGCGTGCTCACGTCAACGCAATCGCCACGCTCCTGATTCGCCCCGGTACGGCGACGCGGTCCGACACGCGCAGCGTCGTCCGCGTCCAGGCCAAGGCCTTGCTCGAGCGCATCGAAGCCGCCCGCAGGCGGCCAGGGCTCAGCGAAGAAGCGCGGGCCCATCTCGCCGACAGCGCCGACACACTCGAGCAGGCGCTGAACGCCCGCCTGCAGCGCGCCGGCGCCTGAGAAGCGTAGCCGCGGTTGGCGCCACGCGTCCGATGCTTCGTCGCAGCGGCCGCCGCAGTGGCCGGCCGCGGGCTATCTCGTTGGCGCCATGAATTCCGTCAGCGTGGCAAGTCCGCCGCGGCCTGGCTGGCAGGCGATCGTCGGCGCCCTGACGTGGCGGCGGCCCGTCGTCGCGGCGCTGCTCGCGCTGATCGTGGCTGCGGCGCTGAATCCGATCTTCGTCGTTCCTTTCGCCGTCCTCCTTGGCCGGATGATGTTCATCGCGGCCTTGCTGCTGCTCGTTTTCAGCGTCGCCGGCGCGTGGCAGCCGGCGCGCCTGCGACCCTGGCTGCTGCAGGTGCTGGCGGTCGTCGTGACGGCGCCATTCGCGACGCTTCTCGCCTACCTGCCGAGCGTCGACGGCAACGTCGCCGACCTGCTCGCGCGGGAAGAGCGGGTGATGGGAATCGTCTACATCACCTGCACCGCGCTGNNGCGCAGGCGCGCTCGGCCCAGCTCGCCTTCGCGCTCGAGCGCAGCACGCTCGAGAAGGAAGCGCTCGATGCGTGCGCTGAAGCTGCTGCAGGCGCTGATCGAACCGCACTTTTCTTTTCAACACACTGGCCAACGTCCAGGAGCTCGTCGAATCGGGATCGCCGCAGGCGGCGTCGGTGCTGAAGAGCCTGATCGCCTACCTGTGTGCCGCGATGCCCAAGCTGCACGCCGGCGCGGCGACGCTGGGCAACGAGATCGCGCTCATTCGCGCCTATCTCGAGCTGATGCGCATGCGCATGCCCGATCGGCTCGCCTTCTCGCTCGACGTGCCGGATGGCCGCGACGGAGTTCTTGCCGATGAGCGTGCTGACGCTCGTCGAGAATGCGATCCGTCACGGCATCGACCCAAGCGAGGGCGAACGGCATCGATGCGGCGCGCTCGATCGCGCGGCGCGCCGAGATCGTCTTCGTCACCGCGCAGGAGCACTACGCCGTCCAGGCTTTTGAGCAGGGTGCGATCGACTACGTCGTCAAGCCGTTCGAGGAAACGCGCCTGGCCAATTCGGTCGAGCGGCTGCGCTCACGGCTGGTCGCGCCGCAGCCGCTCGCCGCCGGCTTGGATGCCGTGCTCGATCGCCTGGCCACCGAGCTGAAGTTGCGCGGCGACGCCGAAGCGCCAAGGTATCTACGCTGGATTCGCGCCTCGGTCGGCTCGAGCGTGCGCCTGATCCCCGTCGAGCAGATCGCCTTCCTGCGCTCCGACGAGAAGTACCCGCGCCTGGGAAGGCGGCGAGGTTCTGAGCCGCAAGACGATCCGCGAGCTCGCCGAAGAGCTCGATCCCGACGCCTTCGCGCAGATCCATCGATCGGTGATCGTTAACCTGCGCCGGGTCGCCCAGGTCGACCGCGGCTGCAGCGAAACCGCGGAAGTGCGGCTCAGGGACCGGCGCAAAGTGCTGCCGGTGAGCCGCAGCTTCTTGCACGTCTTCAGGCAGATGTGAAGGCGGCGTGGCGCGCGCGTCACTGGACGCGCTGCGGCTCGCTGGCTTGCGTCTCGGCGGCAACCCGGGTGGTCGGGTCGCGATGCCCCGTGATCGTCACCGCCGGCAGCATCACGACGTCGAGCGCCACCTTGCGATGCGCGACGACTGTGACCCGCGGCAGGGTGACGACCTGCTTCGTCGCGTTCTCGGCGTGGCGGATGTTGAACATCTCCAAGCCGATCGCGGTCGTACCAGCGGCCAGCAGGCTGAAGGTGAGGATCGCGGAAAGGATGTGGTCGGACATGATCGGCTCCCTTGGATAAACGCGTCGCGTGCTGCGTCGATGCCAATGTATTCAGCGTGTGTGACGGTTCATAGCGTCTTGCGACGAAGCGGGAAAAGGCTCTGACGAACCACGCGAGACGCCGATGAGCCGCGCCGCCCGCGGCTCGGTTCGGCCCTCAGGCGCGCTCCGATTGCCTCGTTTCGTCGAACAGCGACTGCTTGAAGACGGCCGATTCGGTGCGGTCGTTGATCGCCCAGAGCAGGAGGGCGCGACTCGACATCGGCTTGGCGAAGAGAAAGCCCTGCAGTTCGTCGCACTGCATCTGCTCGAGGACCTGTTGCTGGCGCTGGTTCTCGACGCCCTCGGCGACGACCTTGAGGCCGAGCGCATGCGCGAGCTTGATGACGGCATCGACGACGGCGCGCGCGTCGGCGCTGTGCTCAAGGTCCATGATGAAGGTGCGGTCGATCTTCAGCTCCTCGGCCGGGAGCTTGCGCAGGTAGCTGAGGCTCGAGTAGCCGGTGCCGAAGTCGTCGATCGAGAGGTGCGCGCCGAGCTCGCCGAGGCGGCGGAAGGTCGTCTGCGTCGTCTTCGTGTCCTCCATGGCCGCCGACTCGGTGATCTCGCAGGTCAGCAGCGACGGATGGATCTTGTACATCTCGAGCGCGCCGGTGATGCGCTCGACGATGTCGTCCTGGCGCATCTGGTGCGCCGAGAGGTTGATCGCGACGCGCATGCGCAGGCCCTTGTCGCGCCATTGCCGGCTTTGCCGGCATGCGTCTTCGATCACCCAGTTACCGATCTGGCCGATCAGGCCGAAGCGCTCGGCGATCGGGATGAAGACGTTGGGCAGGAGCACGCCGCGGGTCGGATGCTTCCAGCGCAGCAGGGCCTCGACGGCCGTGACCTTGCCGCTCTTCGCGTCGATCTTCGGCTGGTAGAAAAGCTCGAACTCCTTGGCCGCGACGGCCTTGCGCAGATCGCGCAGCAGGGTGAACTGCGCTTCGGCGTCGGCGTCCATCGCCGGCGAATAGAAGCAGTGGTTGGAGCCGCCGGCGCGCTTGGAGGCATACATCGCCGCGTCGGCGCGGGCGATCAGCTTGGCGTGACTGCAGCCGTCGGGGTACATGGCGATGCCGACCGAGCACGAGATCATGACCTCGCGGCCGTCGACGCCGTACGGATGCGAGAGGCCCTGGATGAGGCGCGCGGCGACCTGCGCGACCGATTCGGTCGTCTGCACGTTCGTCAGCAGGAGCAGGAACTCGTCGCCGCCGACGCGGGCCACGACGTCCTTGCCGCGCGACATCGCCTTCAGCCGCTGCCCGACCTGCTCGAGGACGAGGTCGCCGATCGAGTGGCCGTAGGTGTCGTTGACCGGCTTGAAGCCGTCGAGGTCGACGAAGAGGAGGGCGAGCCGGCTGGCGTTGGCGTCCGCCTTGGTCGCCGCGGCGGCGAGGCGATCTTCGAAGTAGACGCGTGTCGGCAGTTGCGTCAGGCTGTCGACGGTCGGCGCCGCCGTCGCCAGCCGCCGCGCCGGTTCCTGGTCGCGCGTCGCCGGCTGGCCGATGGCTTCGAGCAGCACGAAGCCGATCGTGGCGAGCGCCGCGAGCAGCAGCGCCTCGGTCCACACGGGCACGATGGCCGCGTTCGGATCCGCCGGTGTCGCCGCGGCCAGCGTCAACAGCGCCGCGCCGAGCACGGCGCCGGCGGCGCGTGCGGCCTTCGCCTTGCGGCTCGGCTTGAACTCGAGGCTGATGGCGACGAGTGCCGTCGCCAGTATCAGGACCGCGAGGCCCGGCCCCCACGCTCCGGCGGCACCCGCGGCGCGGAAGAGCCCAGGCGTTGCGAAGACGGAGTGGGCGTAGGCGACGATCAGCGTCAGCATCGCGAGGCCGGTGAATGCGGGCAGCGTCTTGCGGGTTGTCGCCGTTGCCGTGATGCCGGCGAGGCCGGCGAGTGCGAGGGCAAGCAGGCCGGCGACGAGAGGAATGCCGGCGAGCGTGCCGCCGGCGCTTTCGGCGGGTTCGAGAAAGTGCCCGGGCCACCAGAGGCCGCAGCCGCCCAGGACGATCGCCGAAACCCTGAGCAGGCGTCCGACGCGCGGGCCGCGTGCGCGCGCGACCGCGAACACCTCCGAGCCGAGCCACAGCAGCGCCACGCTGATCAGGAACCCTGCGAGACAGGGCAACAGACGTTGGCTATCCAGGAGGTGCATGAAGGGCAGGCCTAGGACGATGCCGGGCAGCATCGAATGAAGGAGTCCCCCACGGGAACACCGAACCCCATTCATTTCGGTACGGCGGGCGATTCCTTGAGCGCCTTCGGGCGATTGCGCAAAGGCTCGGCGTAGGGAGTGCGGCAGCGTATCGGTTGGAGGCAGCTCGTGGTGCTGTCGCGGCGCTAGCCTATGCGCTGCGGTCGTTGAATACCGCACGCTTTTGGGCCGCCGCAAAACAAACGGGCCGCGCGAGCGAACCCGCGCAGCCCGGAAACCCTCGGCGCGAGACGCGCCGGTTTTCGGTTCAGTGATTCAGCTCAGCGAGCGCGATGGCCGATGATTTCGACTCGCGGCAGCATGATGATCTCGGCCGGCGCCGTCACGGCGACGTCCTGGCGCGCGGCGGCGACGCGCTGTTGCTGCGCTTCGGCGGCGAAGGTGAGGGTGGCCGCGGCGAGGATCGCGAAGAGGGCGGCTGAGGCGGTGAGGCGGCTGATCATGGTGGGCTCCTTGGGGTTCGGCATCGGGTTGCGATGGAGCGAACTCTAGGAACCGATCGCGGCGCGCGACAGCGCCTTGCGACGAAGCCGGCGATGGCGCGGACGAACTGCGTTGCCGAGCGACGAACGAGCTCGCGCTGGAGGCGCGGCGGGCCGAAAAGCTAGGAAAGCGGCGCCGTGCGCAAGCGCAGCCAGGCCAGCGCGTCGCCCGAGAGCATTGGTTCGAGGCGTTCGCGCACGGTGCGGTGGTAGGCGTCGAGCCAGGCGATCTCGTCGGCGCGCAGCAGTGAAGGCTCGAGGCAGCGCGCGTCGATCGGGCAGAGGGTCAGCGTTTCGAACTCGAGGAACTCGCCGAAGTCGCCCGACACGTGCGCCGCCGCGGCAACGGCGAGGACAAGGTTCTCGACCCGCACGCCCCACTGCCCCGGCCGATAGAGGCCGGGCTCGACGCTGGTGATCATGCCGGGTTGCATCGCCATGGTGGCGTCGGCAATGACGCGCGAGATCGTCTGCGGGCCTTCGTGCACGTTGAGAAAATAGCCGACGCCGTGGCCGGTGCCGTGACCGTAATCGAGGCCGTGCTCCCAGAGCGGGGCGCGCGCGATCGCATCGAGCATCGGCGAGAGCGTGCCGAGAGGAAAGCGCGTCCGCGAGAGCGCGATCGTGCCGCGCAGCACGAGCGTCACGTCGCGCTTTTGCGCCGCGGTGAGCCAGCCGATCGGCCACATCCGGGTGATGTCGGTCGTGCCGCCGAGATATTGCGCGCCGGAGTCGACGAGGAGCAGGCCATCGCCTTCGATGCTGGCATGCGATTCACGGGTGGCGCGGTAGTGCGGCATCGCGCCGTTGGCGTTGAACGCAGCGATCGTCGCGAAGCTCGGGCCGACGTAGCCGGGGCGCCTGGCCCGCGCCGCAGTGAGCTTCTCGTCGATCGTCAGCTCGGTGATCGGTTGACGCCGCGAGGTGTCGGCGAGCGCCGCTTCGAACCAGGCGTAGAACTCGCACATCGCCGCGCCGTCTTCGATCATGGCGCGGCGCACGTGTGCCGCCTCGGCGTCGCTCTTGCGGCTCTTTGCGAGCGTGCTCGGGTTGGTCGCTTCGACGACGCGGGCGCCGGCCCGTTCGCGGGCCCCGAGCGTCACGCGCTTCGGGTCGACGAGAAGCACGGCGTCGTTCGGCAGCTCTGCGAGCGCGCGTGCCGCCTGCTCGTACGAAGCGAGGCGGATGCCGTCTTGTTCCAGCGCCGCGCCCAGCTTTGCGTCGACCTTCGATTCGGCGACGAAGAGCGTTGCTGCATCGGCCGCGACGAGCAGGTGGGCGAGGAACACGGGGTTGTAGCTGACGTCGGCGCCGCGCAGATTGAGCAGCCAGGCAATGTCGTCGACGGTCGAGACGAAGTGGTGCGAGGCGCCGGCTTCGCGCATCGATGCGCGGACGCGCTGCAAACGGCTGGCGCGCGACTCTGTCGCTTCCGGGCCGGTGTGTTCGTAGATGGCGGCAACGGGTGTCGTCGGCCGGTCGTCCCAGGCCGACGCCAGCACATCGAGGTTGCTGCGCAGCGCGATGCCGCAGCGGCCGAGCTCGCCTTCGAGCTGCCTCGCGGCGGCAAGGCCGAGCACGTCGCCGTCGACGGCGACGGTCGCGCCACGCGCGAGGTTCTTGCACAGCCACTCGATGTGCTGCGTCGCTGCCGGGGTCGGCACCTTGACGAGATCGATGCCGCTTCCGGCGAGTTCGCGCTCGGCCTGCACCCAGTAGCGGCTGTCGGCAAAAAGAGCGGCCCGGTCGAGCGTCACGGCGAGCGTCGCCACCGAGCCGGTGAAGCCGGAGGCCCATTGCCGGCCCTGCCAGCGTTCGGGCAGGTACTCGGAAAGGTGCGGGTCGCTCGACGGGATGAGCACGGCGGCGCAGCCCTCGGCCTTCAGTACCTCGCGGATGCACTCGATATGCAGGCGCGCCGGTGAAGTTCTCGTGTCCATGGCGACGATTCTAGGAGTGCCGAGGCGCTGGCGGACGAGCCGGCTCGGCGACGACCCGCGCACTTCGCTCATAGGTGAAATAGGCCCAAGCCCATTCGACCATGACGATGATCCGGTTGCGAAAGCCGATCAGGAAATAGATGTGCGCAAAGAGCAAGAACAGCCAGACGCCGAGGCCGCTGAAGCACAGCGCGCCGAGGCCGGGAAGGACAAGCTCGACGATCGCCGCCTTGCGCCCGACCGTCGCGAGATACTGGAACAGGTGGTGGTTGGTGCGGTCGATCAGCGTGATCTCGACCTCGGCTTTCGAGCGCGCGCGCACCGTCTCGATGCCGCCGAAGCCGCAGCCGATGACGAGAACGCGGGGCCGCGTCGTCACGGCTCGCGCTGAAAGTCGTCGCGCATGCCCCGCATTCTCCCTTGCCCCGGTGGCGACGCTATGCTCCTTCGGCTATGCGACTCCTTATCGTCGAAGACGACCGCATGATCGGCGAGAGCCTGCAGCGCGCCCTTCGCCTCGAAGGCTACGCCGTCGACTGGGTCCGCGACGCCGCCGCTGCCGATGGAACGCTGGCGAGCGAGCGCTTCGACCTCGTCCTCCTCGACCTCGGCTTGCCTTCGGGAGCCGGGGCCGGCGGCCGGGTGGTCGACGGCCTCGACGTCCTGCGCGCGGCGCGTGCCCGTCACGACGCGACGCCGGTCATCGTGCTGACGGCGCGCGACGCGCGCGGTGACCGCGTCGCCGGTCTCGACGCCGGCGCCGACGATTACCTTGTCAAGCCCTTCGAGCTCGACGAGCTGAACGCCCGCATCCGCGCCGTCGTGCGCCGTCACGCCGGCCGGGCCGAGCCCTTGCTCTCGGCGTCGGGCGTCACGCTCGATCCGGCGGCCCGCCGCGTCACCAGGAACGGCATCGCGGTGGCGCTTTCGGCGCGCGAGTTCGCGGTGCTCGAAGCCTTGATGGCCAAGCCCGGCGCCGTCCTCTCGCGGACTCAGCTCGAGGATCGTCTCTACGGCTGGGGCGAAGAGATCGAAAGCAACGCGATCTCGGTCTATATCCACCAGCTGCGCCGCAAGCTCGGCAGTGAGTTCATCCGCAACGCTCGCGGTGTCGGCTATTTCGTCGAGCCTTGACCTCGATCCGTGTCCGCCTGCTCGTTTCGCTGCTCGCGCTTCTGGCGCTCGCGGCGGCGGTGATGGGCGCTGTCACCTACGGCAACGTGCTCGACGAAACCGAGGCGCTCTTCGACTACCAGTTGCAGCAGATGGCGCTTTCGCTGCGCGACCAGGGTGAGATCGCGGCCGAGCAGGCCGACAACTTCGCCGACGCGCAACTCGATTTCGTCGTCCAGATCTGGACCGTCGACGGACGCAGCATCTATCAATCCCGGCCGCACGCGTCGCTGCCGGCACGGGCCCTGCTCGGCCTGGCGACGCTCAACGTCGAGGGTCGCGCCTGGCGCACTTACAGCGTGGCGACGGGCGATCGCGTCATCCAGATCGCGCAGCCGGTCGAAATCCGCCAGCGGCTCGCGGCGCGCGCCGCGTGGCGCAGCGTCCTGCCGCTGCTGTTGATGGCGCCGCTCGCAGCGATCGGCATCTGGTGGCTGGCGGCGCGCAATCTGGCGCCGCTCGACCGTCTCGCCGGCGAGGTGCGTTCGCGCGACGAGCAGTCGCTCGCGCCGCTCGCGGTCAGCGGCCTGCCCGACGAGGTCTCGCCCCTGGCGCGTGCCCTCAACGCCCTTCTCGAGCGACTGCGCCATTCGCTCGATACCCAGCGGGCCTTCGTCGCCGATGCGGCGCATGAACTGCGCTCGCCGCTCACTGCACTCAAGCTCCAGCTCGAGTTGCTGCGCCGGGCCGGCAACGACGCCGAACGCGAAGTGGCGCGCAATGCGATCGGCGCCGGCATCGACCGGGCGACTCGTCTCGTCGAGCAGTTGCTGGCGCTGGCGCGCAGCGAGCGGGGCGCGGCGCCGGCGGTGATGGAAAAGGTCGATCTGGCCGAGGTGGCGCGGCGCGCTGTTGCCGAGACGGTTCCTTTCGCGACATCGCGCGGCGTCGAGTTCGAGCTGGCTGCGCCGGCACCCGTCTTCGTCACGGGCGACGCCGTCTCGCTCGGCCTGCTGGTGCGCAACCTCGCCGACAACGCGACACGCTACTCGCCGCCGGGCTCGCGGGTCGAGGTCGGCGTCGCCGGCGCCCCCGGGGGAGCGCTGCTGCGCATCGACGATGCCGGCCCCGGCATTCCCGAAACGGAGCGGCAGCGCGTCTTCGACCGCTTCTACCGCCGTGCCGAAGGCGGTGAATCGGGCAGCGGCCTCGGCCTGGCCATCGTCAGGAGCGTCGCCGCTATGCACGCAGCGACCGTGGCGCTTGATCGATCGCCGGCGGGCGGCCTGCGTGTCGACGTTCACTTTGCGCCCGACCGCTCCTTAACCTCGGCCTAATGCTTCCCTAACGGTCGTCTAACCGGCGGCCCGTATCTTCGGTTGCGTGTGCGGAATCTTCCGCAGGCAAGCTTTGCAGCTGGAGAAACCATGAATCTGAAACCCCTGAGTGCTGCCCTCGTCGGTGCCGGTCTCGCCGTCGTCGGCACCGCTGGCGCGTTCGATCTTCCGCATTGGATAAACGGCGACACGCAGGTCGCCGCAGCCACGCCGCAGTCCTCGCCGGTCGCGGATCGCGTCGTTCCGCCGGAGCCGCTGATGTTGGCGCCCGGGCAGATGCCCAACTATCGCGCCATCGTCAAGCAATCGGCGCCGGCCGTCGTCGGCATCACCGTCGAAGGCACGCACAAGATGTCGGCCGAAGATCAGGGCATGCCCGACGGCATGGAGAACGATCCGTTCTTCAAGTTCTTCCGCGGCATGCCGGGCTTCTCGCAGCGCGGCGGCCAAGGCTCGCAGACGACACCCTTCAGGGGACTGGGCTCGGGCTTCATCATCAGCTCCAACGGCCTGATCCTGACCAACGCCCACGTCGTCCGCGAAGCGAAGGACGTGACGGTCAAGCTCTCCGATCGGCGCGAGTACCCGGCCAAGGTGCTCGGCATCGACACCACGACCGACATCGCCGTGCTGAAGATCGACGCCAAGGATCTGCCGGTGGTTCGTCTCGGCGATTCGAAGGGTCTCGAAGTCGGCGATCCGGTGCTCGCCATCGGCGCGCCCTACGGGCTCGAAGAGACGGCGACGCAGGGCATCGTCAGCGCCAAGGGTCGCTCGCTGCCCGGCGATGCGGTCGTTCCCTTCATCCAGACCGACGCGGCGGTCAACCCAGGCAACTCCGGTGGCCCGCTGTTCGACGGCAGCGGATCCGTGGTTGGCATCAATGCGCAGATCTATTCGCGCAGCGGCGGCTTCCAGGGCGTGTCCTTCGCGATCCCGATCGACGTCGCGCTGAAGGTGAAGGATCAGATCGTCGCTACCGGCAAGGCTACGCACGGCCGGCTCGGCGTCACGGTCCAGGACCTCAACCAGTCGCTCGCCGATTCCTTCGGCATCAAGCAGGTCGGCGGGGCGCTGATCTCGAACGTCGCGCCTGGCAGCGCCGCTTCCTCGGCAGGCCTCAAGTCGGGTGACGTGATCACCGAGGTCAATGGCGAGCCGGTGCTCGGCTCGGGCAGCCTGTCGAACCTGGTCGGCATGTCGGCGCCGGGAGAGCACGTCAAGCTCAAGGTCTGGCGCGACCATCAGGAGCGCACGATCGAAGCCAAGCTCGGCGGCGCCAGCGACGACGTGGAAAGCGTCGCCGATGCGAGCGCTTCCGGACAGGGCGGCTTGGGCCTTTCGCTGCGGCCCTTGACCCGCGACGAAAAGCGCGACGCCAAGCTCGACTCCGGCCTCGTGGTCGAGGACGTCGGCGGCGCCGCGGCGCGAGCCGGCATCCAGGCTGGCGACGTTTTGCTGGCGATCAACGGCCGAACCGTCGAATCGATCGACCAGATCAAGAGCGTGCTGGCCCGCAAGCCGAAGAGCGTGGCGCTGCTCGTCCAGCGCAACGGCGACAAGATCTTCGTGCCGGTGAAGGTCGGCTGAAGACGAGCTCGCGTCGCACATGAAAACGCCGGCTTCGTGCCGGCGTTTTCTCGAGCCACGGGCAATGGACGTCAGGGCTTGTGGTTGCCGTACGTCGCCGACAGGTAATCGACGATGGCCGGGATGTCGGCCTCGTCGAACGGCGCCTTGAAGACGGCCTTCATCCGCTTGGTCATCGCGTCCCAGTAGGGCCTCCCGGCGTTGGGTGGCTGCATGAACATGTACTCGGCCGAGTGGCAGACCACGCAGTCGGCCTGCGCCTTGGCGTAGCCGGGCAGGCTGCTCGGTTGCAGGACCGCTCCATCGGGTGGCAACGTGATGGTCTTGGGTGTCGCGATGGCGAAGGCGGTACCGAAAGCGAGCGCCGTTGCGATGGCGGCGAGGCGGATTGTTTTCTGCATGGTGGGGCTCCTCGACTCAGACCGCGGTGACCTTGACCGACTCGATCACGTTGCGCATGTAGCCGGCCGGCTGCCAGACCGCCGTGCTCGGCTGGCCGACGCCGTCGCGGCTCCAGGCGCAGGTGCGCACGTCGTAGACGCCGGCTTTCTCAGGCGTGAAGGCGAAGGTGAACTCGCGGAAAGAATAACGGCCGAGGTCCTCGCCGAGAAACGAGCTGCGCCACGTCTGGCCGCCGTCGATCGAGACACCGACCTCGCGAATGCCCTTGCCGCTGTCGAAGGCGATGCCGCGCACGACCGTGTTGCTGCCGGTGCGGATGCGCTGGCCGTCCTTCAGCGAGGTGACGAACGAGCGCACCGTGAATTTTCCGATCGGCCGCGTCGCCGTCGGTGCGGTGCCCGGCGCCACGCAGGCGCAATCGTTGTCGGGGACGCGGTAGGCCGGCCTCATCCAGAAGCCGTCGAACTCGCTGTCGATGACGTTGATCTGCGACAGATGCTTGACCCAGTATGTGCCGTAGTAGCCGGGAACGACGAGCCTGACCGGAAAGCCGTTGAGCATCGGCAGCTCGGCGCCGTTCATCTGCCAGGCGATCAGGACGTCGGGGTCCATGGCCTGATCGACGTTGAGCGCCTTGACGAAATCGCCACCGCCGAAGACGGCGGTGTCGAGCCCGTCGAAGGTGATCTGCCGCGCCGAGTTCTTCAGCTCGGCCCGGGCCAGCACATCCTTCAGCCGCACACCGAGCCAGCGCGCGTTGCCCATCGTGCCGTTGCCTGACTGGCCGCCGGTGACGCGCGGATCGAAGAAGGCGCGGCTGTTGCCCGAGCACTGGTTGACGGCCACCGTCTCAACCGGCTTGAACTGCGACTTCAGCTCGGCCAGACGCAACTCGAACGACTTGCCCGCGCCGCTGCCGCCAATCTTGATGACGTGGGTGTCCGGGTCGACCGAAGTCGGAATGCCGGCATTGTGATAGCGGACGAAGAAGGCGTCGTTCGGCGTCAGGAGCCCGTCATTGAAGACATCGAACGGTGTCTCGAGCTGCGGCGGGCGAGAGGTGATGACGATCAGCGGCCGCTTCTCCGGGAAGGCCACGATGCGCCGTTCGCCATTGGCGAATGGCTGCTCGAACATCGTCTGGGCCATCGCCGAGCGGCCGAAGGTGCCGAGGCCGGCAGCGGTACCGAGGCCGGCAGCGAGAAGGCGGCGGCGTGTCGACGATTGCGGGGGCAGGGTCATGGTCTCATCCTTCTTTCCTCTTGGATTTCCTGGACAGGGTCGACGGCGCGGCCGTGCGCATCGATTCACTTTCCGCTTACCGCCGACTATTTTGAACGCAAAGCCTGACGCCGGCATGAAGAGCGGGCACGCCGTACGCGCCACGGAGATGTCTTGATTGTTTCTCACGTCGGCCGGATCGGCCAGTTCGGTGATTCCCTCACCTTCGACGACACCGATGCCCGGGCGGAAACGGCTCGGCGCGTGTGGCGCGGCAGCCGAAGGCGTGAAGTAATTTCCGCTTGAGCGGCGTGTTTGCGAGCGGGAAGCCCGGCGCCGGGCTTAAGCTCTGCGAGTTTTCGGGAGCCGCCGCATGAAGCCACTGCCACCGTCCATGCTCGCCATTCTTCGCTCGCTCGCCGGCGTCGCGCTCGTCACCGTCGCGATGACGAACGCCCAGGCCGCCGCCGACGTTCGGGTGCTGCTCGGCATCGACCCTGCCGACACGGCCGGCGACGTGCTCTTGAGCGCGTCTCTCGCGCCTTCACAATCGCTGAGCAAGGCGACCGGCGCGCGCACGACGATCACGCAGACTTCGACGATGGCCGAGGTCATGCGCGCCAGCCGCACGATCGAGAACGAGATCATCATCGCGCCGGCGCACGTTACCGCTTCGGCCATCCTGCACGAGTACCAGCTGCTCGCAACGAGCGGGCAGGAGCAGGTTTACGTGCTGGTGGCGCGCAAGGGCATCGATTCGGTCGACAAGCTTCCCGGCAAGCGCCTCTACCTGCCGCAGCAGGACTCTTTGCGCAGCTATGTCGCCAAGGGGCTGCTCACCGACTCGGGCATCAAGCTCGGCCAGTTCTCCAAGGTCACGTATGGCAACACCAGCGGTGGCGGCCTGGTCGCCTTGTCGTTCGACATGGCCGACGTGACCGTCGCCGACGAAGCGCAGGCGAAGGAATGGTTGGCGGCGCATCCGGGACAGTTACACATCCTCAAGTCGACGCGGCCTGTCCCGGGCGGCATGAGCATGGTCGTGCGCAAGGACTTCTGCGTCACCGATTGCGCCCGGCTCGCCGACTGGGTCAATTCCTCCGATGGTTCGATACCCGGCGTCGGCCGCTTCCGCATGGCTTCGGCCGACGCGGCCAAGCAGTTCACCTATGTCGCCTCGCTCGGCATCGCGACGCCCGATGGCGTCAAGGGCGCGACTCGCGTCAGCGCCGAAGAAGTTGCCGAGCTCGCGAAGCAGGGCGTCACCATCGTCGACACGCGCACGAAGAAGGAATACGACAGCGAGCACGTCAGGGGCGCCATTCTCGCGCCCTATGTCGAGAGGAGCCTGAAGGAAATCGACTTCGACGGGTCCAAGGACGATTTCTCGGCGCTGAAAGCACTGCCCAAGGACAAGCCGATCGTCCTGATGTGCAATGGCACCGAGTGCTGGAAGTCGTACAAGGCGACGCGCACCGCCGTTTCCGACGGCTACAAGAAGGTCTACTGGTTCCGCGGCGGCGTGCCCGAGTGGCGCGAGAAGCACCTGCCGGTCGACGGTAACGCTGGCGCCGCGATGGCGAAGATCCCGGCGCCGCAGAAGGCCGGCGGGCGGGCCGTCGTCGCCGCCAGCCACTGAACTGCCGGCGCTCCTTCGTCAGCCGGGTGACGATCCCGGCCGATCGTTCGGCGACGAGGTGTTCGCCGCAGGGCCGGCAAGGCGAGCCTCAGCTGCCGCGCTTCCGGTCGACGATGCGCTCGGCCTGCTCGCTGTTGAGCCAGAGCCGGCCGTGGATGCGTTGGTCGTCGGTGTCGACGGTGCCGCGAAGGGCGCCGCCGTCAATGGGCTCGCTTTCGCCGCCGGGCGCGAAGATGTGGATCGCCACGACGATGCGGCGCGCGGCCACCGCTTTCGGCGGCGAGGGCGCTCGAGCGGATGCCGAGGCCGCATCGTCGCTGTCGTCGTCTTCATCGTCGCCGAGGACCTTGCCTTCGCCGCGGTAGAAAACGCGGCGCAGCTCGGTGCCGTTGCGCTGCCGCCAGAAATCGCGGTAGTTCTGCCAATCCGGATCGCGTTCGATGTCGACGGCACTGCTCGCGAGCGTGAGCGTTCGGCCCAGCTGCTGCAGCGTCACGAGGACGAGTTCGCCGTCGCGCGAGCTTGGCGCGCCGCGCACACCGATGCGCGCGCTCCAGCGGCCTGAGAGGTTGGCCGCCCGCCGCTGTCGCCAGCGCCAGAAGCCCCAACCGCCGAGCCCGAGCAACGCGAGAGCGCCGGCACCGATCGCCAGGCGCCGATCGGCCGGGGCGTTCGCAGCTGCGCCGCGCCAGCTCGCCGTGCTTTCGGTCAGCGGCATCGGCGTCGTCGCCGGCTGCGTCGGCAACGAGCCGGGCACGCCGCTCGCCGGCGTGACGCCGAGCCGGCGCAGATCGTCGGCGAGGCGACCCAGGTCCTCGCGCCAGTCGAAGGCGCGCAGCCGCCCCCCCTGCAATTCGCTCAGCACGTCGAAGGCTTGGGCAGGTCGGCGGCCGCGGGCGTGGCTGCGACGCCGTCGCAGAGCAAGGCAATGATGTGGGCCCTTGGCGGCGATGCCGGCTTCGAGCTCGTCGCGCGCCGGATCGTTCTCACGCTCGATGCAACGCTGTCCGCCGGCATCGACGGCGCCGAGGTAATGGGGCGTCATGAGCACGAGCAGGATCGGGCATTCGTGCAGCGCGTTCGTGATCGCGTCGCGCCAACGCGAGCCGGCCGGCAGATCTTCCTTGTCGAGAAAGACCTGGTCGTTGCCGAACCGGGCGTCGAGGTCGCGGNNGTCTTCGCTTCGAGACAAGCGGTTTGCCCCAATGAAGGCAAAGCGGGCTTGATGCACAGTCTCGAACTTGCGACGCGGCCAGCCCCACGAGGAGGGATCAGGTGAACGACAGGAAAGCGATTCTCGTCATCGGTGCCGGCGATTCGACCGGCGGCGCCATCGCCCGGCGCTTTGCCCGTGAAGGCTTCGTCGCCTGTGTGACGCGGCGGACCGCCGATAAGCTCGAGCCGCTCGTCGAGCAGATCCGCGCCGAGGGCGGCGAGGCGCACGGCTTCGCCTCGGACGCACGCAAGGAGGTCGACGTCGAGACGCTCGTCGCCCACATCGAGCGCGAGATCGCGCCGATCGAGGTCGCGGTCTACAACGTCGGCGCCAACGTCCGCTTCGGCGTCGTCGAGACGACCGAGCGGGT
>PLZH01000109.1 GCA_003152055.1 Burkholderiales bacterium | reverse complement strand
CGAGCGGCCTGACGCCGAGCGGCCTGACGACGCCCGACCCGATCACGCTGCAGGCCGCGCTCGCCGATTTCGCCGACCGGGGCTTTGCGGCCTGCGCGATCGAGGCTTCGTCGATCGGCATCGCCGAGCACCGGCTCGCGGGAACACGCGTCGCGGTCGCGGTGTTCACCAACTTCACTCAGGACCATCTCGACTATCACGGCGACATGGCCGCGTACTGGCAGGCGAAGGCGCAGCTCTTCGCCTGGCCGGGGCTGAAGGCGGCGGTCGTCAACCTCGACGATGAGCAAGGCGTCGAACTCGCCGCCTCGCTCGCCGGGACCGGCGTCGATACCTGGACGGTCTCGACCCGCGGGCCGGCGCGCCTGCGGGCCGAAAATATCCGCTACGGCCGCGACGGTCTGGCCTTCGATCTGCGTGAGAGCGACGCGGGAGTTGCGATCACGACGCCCGTGATCGGCGCCTTCAATGTCTCGAACCTGCTGGCCGCGATCGGCGCCATGCGCTGCCTCGGCGTCGAGCTTGCCGATGCGGCCGCGGCGTGCGCGGCGCTGACACCCGTGCCCGGCCGCATGCAGCGCGTCGGCGCCGAAGCGGCGACGCACGACGATCCGGAAGTCATCGTCGACTACGCGCATACGCCGGACGCGCTCGAGAAAGCGCTCGCGGCATTGCGCCCGCTCGCGGCCGAGCGAGGCGGCCGGCTCTGGTGCCTGTTCGGCTGCGGCGGCAACCGCGATGCGGCCAAGCGCCCGCTGATGGGCGCCATCGCCGTGCGGCTCGCCGATCGCGTCGTCGTCACGAGCGACAACCCGCGCCTCGAGTCGCCCGACTTCATCATCTCGCAAATCCTCGTCGGCGCCGTCGGCCACGACGAGATCGACGTGATCGAGAATCGCGCCGAGGCGATCCGCCACGCCGTCGGACAAGCGGCCCCGGTCGATGTCGTCCTCCTCGCCGGCAAAGGCCACGAGACCTACCAGGACGTCGGCGGCGTGAAGTTTCCGTTTTCCGATGCAGCGTACGCGGCGGCGGCCTTGCGCGGTCGGGCGGCGTTCGCGCGCGCGGAAGCGGCGGCGCCGATGTTCACGCTCGGCGAAGCGGCGAGCTGCATCGAAGGAGCCCGCGCCGTCGGCGACGCCGCCACCGCGATCGCGCGCGTGCACAGCGACACGAGGACGCTGAGGCGCGGCGACCTGTTCGTTGCCCTGCGCGGCGAGCGCTTCGATGCGCACGCCTTTCTGGCCGAGGCGAAGGCCAAGGGCGCGGTCGCGGCACTTGCCGAGCGTGGGCTCGGCGAAGCCGGGCTCGGCGGCATCGAGGTCGCCGATTCACGCGCGGCGCTCGGCCAGCTCGCCGCGGCGTGGCGGCGCCGCTTCGACCTGCCCCTCGTCGCCGTGACGGGCAGCAACGGCAAGACGACCGTGACGCAGATGATCGCCTCGATCTTTGGTGCCTGGCAGGGCGACGCGGCGTTCGCGACCGAGGGCAACTTCAACAACGACGTCGGCGTGCCCTTGACGCTGCTGCGCTTGCGTCGGGCGCATGGGGCCGGCGTCGTCGAGCTCGGCATGAATCATCCCGGCGAGATCGCGACGCTCGCGGCGATGGTCCGGCCAACGGTCGCGCTCGTCATCAACGCGCAGCGCGAGCACCTCGAATTCATGGCCGACGTCGACGCGGTCGCGCGCGAGAACGGCGCCGTGATCGAGGCGCTCGCCGCCGACGGCATCGCCGTCTTTCCGGCCGACGACGCGCACGCGGCGACCTGGCGAACGCTCGCCGGCACTCGCCGCACGACGAGCTTCGCCGAGAGCGGCGAAGCCGACGTGACCGGCAGCGCCCGTGCCGTCGACGAAGACTGGATCGTCGCCGCGCACACGCCGCATGGCGAGATCGAGTTCGAGCTGCACGCCGCGGGGCGGCACAACGTTCGCAACGCGCTCGCGGCCACGGCAGCGGCGCTCGCCGCAGGCTGCCCGCTCGATGCGATCGGGCGCGGCCTGAGCGCGTTCAGGCCGGTGCGCGGTCGGTCGCAGACACGCCGCATCGTGCGCAACGGCGAGCCCCACACGCTCGTCGACGACAGCTACAACGCCAATCCCGATTCGGTCCGCGCCGCCATCGACATGCTGGCGGCGCTGCCGCCGCCGCGCTGGCTCGTCCTCGGCGACATGGGCGAAGTCGGCAGCCAGGGCCCGGCATTTCACCGCGAAGTCGGTGCCTATGCGGCGTCCCGGGGCATCGAGGTGCTGTGGGCGGCTGGCCCGCAAAGCGCGAGCACGGTCGAGCCGTTCGCCGGCGGGCGAGCCTTCGCCAGCGTCGAGTTGCTGATGGTCGCGCTCGGCGAAGCACCACCGTTCGCCTCGGTGCTCGTCAAGGGCTCGCGCTTCATGAAGATGGAACGCGTCGTCGCGGTGCTTTCGGGCGAAGCCGCGGGAGACGCCCATGCTGCTTAGCCTGGCGCAATGGCTGCAGGCGACTTCGCCCGAGTTCGGCTTCATGCGCGTCTTCCAGTACATCACCTTCCGCGCCGTGATGGCGGCGATGACCTCGCTCGTCATCGGCCTCGTCTTCGGGCCGTGGGTGATCCGGCGCCTGACGGCGCTCAAGATCGGCCAGCCGATCCGTGCCTACGGTGTCGAATCGCACCAGGCCAAGAGCGGCACGCCGACGATGGGCGGCGTGCTCATCCTGCTCGGCATCGGCATCTCGACGCTGCTCTGGTTCGACTGGTCGAACCGCTTCGTCTGGATCGTCATGGTCGTGACCATCGGCTTCGGCGCGATCGGCTGGATCGACGACTGGCGCAAGGTCGTCGGCAAGAACCCCGAAGGCATGCCCTCGGGCGAGAAATACTTCTGGCAGTCGGTGATCGGCATCGTCGCTGCGCTCTATCTCGCCTTCAGCGTCAGCGAAACGTCGAACCTGCGCGTCCTCGAGCTCTTCATCCGCTGGGTGCAGAGCGGCTTCTCGAACGACCTGCCGCCGAAGGCCGACCTGATCGTGCCGTTCTTCAAGTCGGTGAGCTACCCGCTCGGCGTCTTCGGCTTCATCGCGCTGACCTACTTCGTCATCGTCGGCGCCAGCAACGCCGTGAACCTGACCGACGGGCTCGACGGACTGGCGATCATGCCGGTCGTCATGGTCGGCTCGGCGCTCGGCGTGTTCGCATACATCATCGGCAGGCCGGACTACTCGCGCTACCTGCTCTTTCCCTACATCCCGGGCGCCGGCGAGTTGCTCATCTTCTGCTCGGCGATGGCCGGCGCCGGCCTCGCGTTTCTCTGGTTCAACACCCATCCGGCGCAGGTGTTCATGGGCNNTCATGGGCGACGTGGGTGCGCTCGCCCTGGGCGGCGCCCTCGGCACGATCGCCGTCATCACACGGCAGGAGATCGTCCTCGGCATCATGGGCGGCGTCTTCGTCGCGGAAGCTCTCTCGGTGATCGCGCAGGTCCTCTGGTTCAAGTACACGAAGAAGAGGTACGGCGAGGGCCGGCGCATTCTCAAGATGGCGCCGCTGCACCATCA
>PLZH01000248.1 GCA_003152055.1 Burkholderiales bacterium | reverse complement strand
GGGCGTCGGGGCCGGCGCCCGGGCGCGCGCCGCCTCGCGCCGCGCGAAGCGGCGGTGCCGCCACCAGCTCGGTACCATCGCGAAAATGCCGAAGGCGCAGCCGAGGCCGAACGCGGCGAGCACGATGAAGACCATCGGCGCACGCCATTCCTGGCCGAAGAACCAGTGGATGCTCGACTCGTGCTGATTGTTCAGCGCGAAGGCGAAAAGCGTGAAGAAGACGGCGGCCCGGACGAGCCAGACGAGGAGGCGCATCGCTTCGTGCGTGGCCGCCGCGTCCTACTTCGCCGCAGCGGCGTGCGCCGCGCCGCTGGCCGCGTCCTGCTCGGCATGCATCGCCCCGACGCGCGCGTCCACCGCCTCGCGAAGCGCCTTGCCGGGCTTGAAGTGCGGCACGAGTTTCTCGGAGATGACGACCTGCTCGCCGGAGCGCGGGTTGCGCCCGACGCGCGGCGGCCGCCGGTTGATCGAGAAGCTGCCGAAGCCGCGGATCTCGATGCGGTGGCCGCGCGCCAGCGCCGAGGCCATCGCATCGAGAATCGTCTTCACCGCGAACTCCGTGTCGCGATGCGTCAGCTGGCCGAAGCGCTCGGCCAGCTGCACGACGAGGTCGGATCGCGTCACGCTCGTGCTCGCCGCCGGCCCGATCAGGTACTCGGGTTTTGGTTGTCGAGCTTGGCGCGCAGCAGGGCGCCCAGGCTCGTCGTTCCGGCGTTCTCGCGCTCGCTCGTTTGCGACAGGCGCTGCATCGCTTCCTGCTGGTCGGCGTTGTCCTTGGCCTTGATCGAGAGCTGGATTGAGCGTGCCTTGCGATCGACGTTGATGATCATGGCCGACACCTCGTCGCCTTCCTTCAGCACGTTTCTCGCGTCCTCGACGCGGTCGCGGCTGATCTCGGATGCACGCAGGTAGCCGGTGACGTCGTCGTTGAGCTGGATTTCTGCACCTCGCGGATCGACCGTCTTCACCTTGCCATTGACGACGGCACCGCGGTCGTTGACGGAGGTGTAGCTCGTGAACGGGTCGGAATCGAGCTGCTTGATGCCGAGCGAGATGCGCTCGCGGTCGACGTCGACGGCGAGAACGATGGCTTCGACTTCCTGGCCCTTCTTGTAGTTGCGTACGGCCGCTTCGCCGGGCTCGTTCCACGACAAGTCGGACAGATGCACGAGGCCGTCGATGCCGGCGGCCAGACCCACGAACACGCCGAAGTCGGTGATCGACTTGACCGGTCCCTTGACGCGGTCGCCGCGCTGCACGGTGGCCGAGAACTCTTCCCACGGGTTTGCCTTGCACTGCTTCATGCCGAGGCTGATGCGGCGCTTGTCTTCGTCGATCTCGAGGACCATGACCTCGACTTCCTCGCCTAGGGAGACGGTCTTCGAAGGGGCGACGTTCTTGTTCGTCCAGTCCATTTCCGAAACGTGGACCAGGCCTTCGATGCCCGGCTCGATCTCGACGAAGGCGCCGTAGTCGGCGATGTTCGTGACCTTGCCGAACAACCGCGTGCCCTGCGGGTAGCGGCGCGAAACGCCGTGCCACGGGTCGTCGCCGAGCTGCTTGATTCCCAGCGAGACGCGATTCTTCTCGGCGTCGAACTTCAGCACCTTGGCGTCGAGCTCCTGGCCGACCTGGACGACCTCGCTCGGGTGGCGGACGCGGCGCCAGGCCATGTCGGTGATGTGCAGGAGACCGTCGATGCCGCCGAGATCGACGAAGGCGCCGTACTCGGTGATGTTCTTGACCACGCCGTGCACGATCGCGCCTTCGCGCAGCGTTTCCATCAGCTTGGCGCGCTCTTCGCCCATCGACGCTTCGACCACGGCACGGCGCGACAGCACGACGTTGTTGCGCTTGCGGTCGAGCTTGATGACCTTGAACTCCATCGTCTTGCCTTCGAACGGCGTCATGTCCTTGACTGGACGCGTGTCGAGCAGCGAGCCCGGCAGGAAGGCGCGGATGCCGTTCACCAGCACCGTGAGGCCGCCCTTGACCTTGCCGTTGACGGTTCCGGTGACAAATTCGCCCGATTCGAGCGAGTTCTCGAGCGAGAGCCAGGAGGCGAGGCGCTTGGCCTTGTCGCGCGACAGGATGGTGTCGCCGTAGCCGTTCTCGACGGCATCGATGGCGACCGAGACGAAATCGCCGGGCTGGACTTCGAGCTCGCCGACGTCGTTCTTGAATTCTTCGATCGGAACGTAGGCTTCCGACTTGAGGCCGGCGTTGACGACCACGAAATTGTGTTCGACGCGGACCACTTCGGCCGTGATGACTTCGCCGGTGCGCATCTCGGCGCGCTTGAGCGAATCCTCGAACATCGCGGCGAAGGAATCGGGCGCGTGCGACGTGGCAACTTGAGCTTGGGGCATGTGACTGGTGTTTCCGTGCGGCCGCTTTTTGGAATGAAGCCGCGGGTTAGGTTGTCGATCCGACGCTTCGAGGTGCCATGCGGCACGAGGAGGGAAAGCGGCGGGCCCGACCTTCAGACCGGCGATCGGTCGAAAGGCCTGCGTTCTTCCCAGGCTTTCAGCACCACATCGACCGAGGCTTCGATCGAGAGCGCCGAGTTGTCCAGAAGGAGCGCGCCTTCGGCTGGCTTGAGAGGCGAAGCGCTGCGATTCCTGTCGCGAGCGTCGCGCGCCTCGAGGTCGGCACGAAGACTGACGATATTAGCGGAAATCCCCTTTGAAATCAATTGCTTGTGACGGCGATCGGCGCGTTCCGCGGTGCCTGCGGTGAGGAAGACCTTGAGCGCGGCGTCGGGGAAGACGACGCTGCCCATATCGCGCCCGTCGGCGACGAGGCCGGGCAGGCGGCGAGACGCGAGCTGGAGAGCGAGGAGCGCCCGGCGCACCGCCGGCAAGGCGGAGATGCGCGAGGCCATCGCGGCGACCGATTCGAGGCGCAGCGAATCGCTGACGTCGCGCTCGCCGAGCAGGGTGCGGTCGGCGTCGAAGTGAAGGTCGAGCCGCGCCGCGAGTGCGGCGAGCGCGCATTCGTCGGTCGCCTCGACGCCGGCCTCGAGGGCTGCGATCGCGGCGCCGCGATAGAGGGCGCCGGAGTCGAGGTATCGATAACCAAGCGCCGCCGCGACGGCGTTGGCGAGCGTGCCTTTGCCGGAGGCGGTCGGCCCGTCGATGGCGAGGACCGGTATCGACCCGCAGCTCGTCGATGCGGCCGAGAAGAGGGTCTCGAAATAATCGGGCCAGGTCTTGGCGACGCAGCACGGGTCGACGATGCGAACGGGGACGGGCGGCGTCGCACCGGCGGCCGGATTGAACGCGGCCAGCGACAGCGCCATCGCCACGCGGTGGTCGTCATAGGTGGCGATCGAAGCGGCACGCCAGCTCGAGGGCGGTGCGATCTCGAGGAAGTCGGCGCCTTCTGCGACACGGGCGCCGAGCTTGCGCAGCTCGCTCGCCATCGCAGCGAGCCGATCGGTCTCCTTGACGCGCCAGCTCGCGATGTTGCGAAGCCGCGAGGGGCCTTCGGCAAAAAGCGCGAGCACGGCCAGGGTCATCGCCGCGTCGGGGATGGCGTTGCAGTCGAGGTCGATCGCGGCGAGCGGCCAGCGGTTGCGGCGGACGTCGAGCCATGCCGGGCCGGCGTCGACGCGGGCACCCATGGCGCGGACGGCGTCGACGAAAGCGATGTCGCCCTGGATCGAGGCGCTGCCGACGCCTTCGATGCGCAAGGGTGCATCGACTGCCGAGATCGCGCCGGCGGCGATGAAATACGTGGCCGACGACGCATCGCCCTCGACCACGAACGTTCCCGGCGAGCGCATCGCCTGGCCGCCGCGCAGGCGAAAACGCTGCTCGCCTTCGCGTTCGACGTCGATGCCGAACCGCTCCAGCAAGGCGAGCGTGATCTCGACGTAGGGTTTCGAGATGAGAGCGCCTTCGACCTCGATCGTGGCGTCGGCGCCGTCGCGTCGCAAAGGCAGGGCGAGCAGCAGGGCGCTGAGGAACTGGCTCGAGACATCGCCGCGAACGCGAATCGGCTTCTCGAGCGCCAAGCCTGAGCTTCCGGCCGATACACGCAGCGGAGGGAAGCCTTCGCGCTCGAGACACTCGATCTTGCAGCCGAGCCGGCGCAAGGCGTCGACCAGATCGCCGATCGGTCGCTCGTGCATGCGCGGCGTGCCGCGCAGCTCGAAGCTCGAGTCGGTCGATGCGGCGGCGATGGCGAGGGCCGCCGTTAACGGCCGCATCGCCGTGCCGGCGTTGCCGAGGAAAAGCGTTGCCTCCTCCAGTGCCGGCCGGCCGCCGATGCCGTGGACGATCAGGCGATCCGCCTCCGTCTCGAAGCGGCAGCCGAGCACAGCCAATGCCTCGAGCATGACGCGCGTATCGTCGGAGTGCAGCAGGCCCTCGATCGCCGTCGTTCCGGAGGCGAAGCCGGCAAGGAGCAAGGCCCGGTTCGAGATGCTCTTCGAACCCGGCACGCGCACCGCGCCGCCGATGCTTTCTAGCGGCGGGATGTCGAGGAAGCGAGTCGCGAACATGGGCGCGGCGACGCTCGCTCTAGCGATGCGTGTTCGGCGTCGCGGCGTTCATCTGCCAGTCCGCGCGGGCGTCGCTGGCGCTGCGGATCAGCGCTTCGAGCGCGTCGGTGTTGCCGGTCTTGACGACGTGCTCCATCGCGTCGAGCGAGTGGCGGAAGCGCTGTGTCTGCTTAAGGATTTCTTCGCGATTGGCCATCAGGATGTCGCGCCAGACCTCGGGGTTGCTCGCGGCGATACGGGTGAAGTCGCGAAAGCCCGGGCCGCCGAGCGAAAGGTAGTCGCGCCCCGCGGGCTGGCGCGACACCGAGTTGAAATACGCGAAGGCGAGGATGTGCGGCAGATGGCTGACCGCGGCGAACGCCGCGTCGTGGTTTTCCGGCGTCATGCGCAGCACTTGCGAGCCGATCGAAGCCCAGACGTCGGTCGCTTTCTGGATCAGGTCGGGCGAGGTCTTCGGCAGCGGCGTAAGGATGACCTGGCGGCCGTGGTACAGCGACGCGTCGGCGTGCGCGATGCCGGCCACTTCCTTGCCGGCGATCGGATGCGCCGGAACGAAGGACGCGATGCGATCCTTGAGGACGCGGCGCGCCGCGTCGACGACGTCGCGCTTGGTCGAGCCGACGTCCATCATCAAGGTGCCGGGCTCGACGAGATGGCGGATCGCCTTGAAGATCGCTTCCGTCGCCGAGACGGGGACGGCGATGAGAACGATGTCGGCGCCCGATACGGCCAGCAGCGCCGATTCGGCCGCCGTGTCGATGACGCCGAGCCGCTTGGCTTGCTCGGTCGTCGACGGCGACTTGCTGTAGCCGACGACGCGCCGCACGAGCCCGGCGCGCTTCAAGGCGAGGGCGAACGAGCCGCCCATGAGGCCGCAGCCGATGACGCCGAGTTGCTGGAACATCCTAGTGGGAGTCGACGGGGTACGTTCCGAGGAGCTTGAAGAAGGCGCAGACCTCGCGCAGCTCCTGCAGCGCCGACGCGACTTCCGGCTGCTCCGGGTGGCCCTGGAGATCGACGTAGAAGTAGTACTCCCATTGCCCCGAGCGGGCCGGCCGCGACTCGAAGCGCGTCATCGACACGCCGTGCCTCTTCAGCGGCACGAGCATGTCGTGCACCGCGCCGGGCCGGTTCGGCACCGAGACGACGAGGCTCGTGCAATCGTGGCCCGAAGCCCTCGGCTGCGGGTGCTCGCCGGGATGGGCGACGATGGCAAAGCGCGTCCGGTTGTGCGCGTCGTCTTGGATGCCCTGGGCAACGATATGCAGGCCGAACTCGCTCGCCGCCCGCTCGCTGGCGATGCCGGCCAGGCGCTCATCGAGGCTGGCCAGGCGCGCGCCTTCGGAATTGCTCGCGACCGGCCGGCGCTCGGCGTCAGGGAGATGGTGGCTGAGCCAGGCGTGGCACTGGGCGAGGGCTTGCGGATGGGCGCAGACGACGGCGATGCCCTCGGTCGACTCGACGCGGCGCAGCAGGTTGTGGCGAACGTAGAGGCTGGTCTCGCCGACGATGATGAGCGGCGTCGTGAGGAAGAGATCGAGCGAGCGGGTGACGACGCCCTCGCTCGAGTTTTCGACCGGCACGACGCCAAAATCGGCAGCGCCGGCGCTCGCCGCGTGGAACACCTCGTCGGGGCTCGCGCACAGCACCTTGACGATCGACGAGCCGAAGTAGCCGAGCGCGGCCAGCTCGCTGAATGTGCCCGCAGGCCCGAGGTAGGCGACGCGCGTCGGCGTTTCGAGGGAACGGCAGGCCGACATGATCTCGCGCCAGATCGGGGCGACGCTGTCGCCGGGCAGCGGGCCGGGGTTGTCCCGCTTCAGGCCGTCGATGACCACGGCCTCGCGCTCGGGCCGAAAGGCGGGCGAGCCTTCAGCGCGCTTCAACGCACCGATCGCGTGGGCGATGCCGGCACGCCGGTTGAGCAGCCCGAGCAGCTCGCGGTCGAGCGCGTCGATCTGCACGCGCAATGCGGCGAGTTCGCTGTCCGTGCCGGACGCAGTCGAGGCCATGCCGGACGGTGGCGGCTATCGGCTCGCGGCTTTGGCGGGCGGTTTCGGGGGCGGCAACGATGCCGGCCCTGGAACCGAAGAGACGCCCGGTGGCGGCGGCAGGCCGAGGACGACGCGGATCCGGCCGTCGAGCGCCTGCACCTTCGGATCGACCACGGGCCGCGCGTCGTTGAGCAGCTTTTGGATGAACGCGTTGCGCATATCGGGGCCGATCTGCTGGTACTTTTTGTTCACCGGCGATTCGAGCCAGGCGACGAGCTGCTTCAACTCGTCCTCGCTCATCTTTTCTTCGAGCACCGCACCGATCGTCGTCGGCGCAAGACGCAGGGCGCGCTCGCGCACCAGCGGGTAGGACTCGTCGATGTACTTCTTGACCTCGGCTTCGATCGCCTTGCCCATCGCTTCGCGCTTGTCGGGCGGCACCTGGCGCTGCATGGCGATGCCGGCCTCCTGCATCATCTGTGCTGCCGGTCGCTCGACGAGGCCGCGCGCGACGTTTTCGATCTCCGTCTGCTGCAGCTGCAGTACCCTTTGCACCAGCTCCTTCTTCGTGCTGCTCTGCGCCGTGGCGCCCGCTGCGAGGCCGATCGCGACACAGGCGCCGCCCAGCCAGATCGTTGCCCGACGCATCATTCGATATCCCCTTCGCTGGCCGTGCCGCCGGTATCGTCCGAGCCATCCTCGGCGGCGTCGTTCTCGACGATGCGTTGCAGGCCGATCAGTTTGGCATCGTCGTCGAGGGCAATCAAGGTCACGCCTTGCGTCGCCCGGCCGAGCTGGCGGATCTCGGCGACGCGTGTGCGCACGAGGACGCCGCTGTCGGTGATGAGCATGATCTCGTCGTCGGGCCGCACTAGCGTCGCAGCGACGACCTTGCCGTTGCGCTCGGACTGCTGGATGGCGATCATTCCCTTGGTGCCGCGGCCGTGCCGCGTGTACTCGGCGATGCCCGTGCGCTTGCCGTAGCCGTTCTCGGTCGCGGTCAGCACGCTTTGCGATTCGTCTTCGGCGACGAGCATGGCGATCACGCTCTGCGTCGCATCGAGCGCCATGCCGCGAACGCCGCGCGCACCGCGGCCGACGGCGCGCACGTCTTTCTCGTCGAAGCGCACGGCCTTGCCGCCATCGCTGAAGAGCATGACGTCGTGGATGCCGTCGGTAAGCGCCGCGCCGATCAGGTAGTCGCCGTCGTCGAGATCGACGGCGATGATGCCGGCCTTGCGCGGGTTGCTGAACTCGTCGAGGCTGGTCTTCTTGACGACGCCCTGCGCCGTCGCCATGAAGACGTAGTGGTCGGCGGGAAAACTCCGAAACCCTCCCGTCAGTGGCAACACGACATTGACCTTTTCGCCGGTCTGCAGCGGAAACATGTTGACGATCGGTCGGCCGCGCGAGCCGCGCGAGCCCTGCGGCACTTCCCAGACCTTGAGCCAGTAGACGCGCCCGAGGGTCGTGAAGCACAGGATGTAGTCGTGGGTGTTGGCGATGAAGAGCTGCTCGACCCAGTCGTCTTCCTTGTTCTGCGTTGCCTGCTTGCCGCGGCCGCCGCGCCGCTGCGCCCGGTACTCCGAAAGCAGCTGGCTCTTGATGTAGCCGGTGTGCGAGAGCGTCACCACGACGTCGGTCGGCGTGATCAGGTCTTCGGTTTCGAGGTCGGTGGCGTTCTTCTCGATGAAGCTGCGCCGCGCCCCGACCTTGGTCTGGCCGAACTCCTGCTTCAGTGCCGCGAGCTCGTCGCCGATGATGGTCGTCACCCGCGCCGGCGTCGCCAGGATGCCGAGCAGGTCGGCGATCTGCGCCATCACCTCGCGGTACTCGCCGATGATCTTGTCCTGCTCGAGACCGGTCAGGCGCTGCAGGCGCATCTGCAGGATCTCCGAGGCCTGCTCGTCGGAGAGACGATAGAGGCCATCGGCCTGCAGGCCGAAATTGGGCGAGAGGCCTTCGGGCCGATACGCGTCGCTGCCTTCGGCCGAGTCGCCGGCGACACGCGCGAGCATGTCGCGCACCATCGACGAGTCCCAGCTCTTGCCCATCAGCGCGCTCTTGGCGACCGGCGGCGTCGGCGAGGCCTTGATCGTCGCGATGAACTCGTCGATGTTGGCGAGCGCAACGGCAAGGCCCTCGAGCACGTGGCCGCGCTCGCGTGCCTTGCGCAGCTCGAAGACGGTGCGCCGCGTCACCACCTCGCGCCGATGCTCGAGAAAGATCGCGATCAGATCCTTTAGGTTGCAGAGCTTCGGCTGGCCGTCGATCAGCGCGACCATGTTGATACCGAAGCTGTCCTGGAGCTGGGTCTGCTTGTAAAGATTGTTGAGGACGACCTCGGGCACTTCGCCGCGCTTGAGCTCGATCACCACGCGCATGCCCGATTTGTCGGACTCGTCCTGGATGTGGCTGATGCCTTCGAGCTTTTTCTCGTGAACCAGCTCGGCCATGCGCTCGAGCAGGTTCTTCTTGTTCACTTGGTACGGAATCTCGTCGACGATGATCGATTGCCGCTGGCCCTTGTCGATCTCCTCGAAGTGGCACTTGGCGCGCATCACGACCCGGCCACGGCCGGTGCGATAGCCCTCGCGCACGCCACCGAGGCCGTGGATGATTCCGGCGGTCGGAAAGTCGGGCGCTGGGATGATCTCCATCAGCTCGTCGATCGTCGCCTCCGGGTTCTTCAGCACATGCTGGCAGGCGTCGACCACCTCGTTCAGGTTGTGCGGCGGAATATTCGTCGCCATGCCGACGGCGATACCGGACGAGCCGTTGACGAGCAGGTTCGGCAGCCGCGTCGGCAGGACCAGCGGCTCGTTCTCGTTGCCGTCGTAGTTGGGCCCGAAATCGACCGTCTCCTTGTCGAGATCGGCGAGNNGTGTCGTAGATGGCGCTGTCGCCGTGTGGGTGGTACTTTCCCATCACGTCGCCGACGATGCGAGCGCTCTTCTTGTACGGGCGATTCCAGTCGTTGCTGACCTCGTGCATGGCGAAGAGCACGCGTCGATGCACGGGCTTCAGGCCGTCGCGCGCGTCGGGCAGCGCGCGTCCGACGATCACGCTCATCGCGTAATCGAGATAGGAACGCCGCATCTCCTCTTCGAGGCTGATCGGCAGCGTTTCCTTGGCGAATGAGGTCATGGGGTCGCTTTGCGTGCTGCGGGGGCATCGCCCGCTGCAAAGCCGAGCGCGATGGGGAATTCTAAGTTGCAAGGGGCTGTAGCAGCGACGCAACAGCGGCTCCGCCCGGGCCGAGCCACCGGGGCAAAATCCGGCCGGACGAAAGCCCTATGGCACAATAACTCGGTCGGTGGTCAGCACCCGTTCCCCCGGGGGTGGCCAGTAGTTTCCGAACAGCATCGGACGTTTTCGCAGAACATTACTTGCCTTCCCTCGAGAGGAGAATCATGAAGAAACTCAACAAGGTAGCGTCGCTTTTTGCAACCGCTGCTCTCGCTTCTTCCGTCACCGCCGTATCGGCGCAAACGGTTGACAACTGGGTCAGCGGTACCGGCCTGCCCTGGAAGAACGGTACGAACGAACTCTGCTGGCGCGATGGCTCGTGGACGCCCGCGACCGGGCTCGCTGGCTGCGACGGCGTGCCGGTCCCGACTCCCGCGCCCGCTCCCATGCCCGCCCCCGCCCCCGCCACGGAGCCGGGCACGGCGCCGCCGGCTCCTGCTCCTGCTCCTGTCGTGATCGCCACGCCGACGAGCGAAAAGGTCACCTTCGCTGCCGATGCCTTCTTCGATTTCGACAAGGCGGTGCTCAAGCCCGAAGGCCGCGCCAAGCTGGACGACCTCACGAGCAAGATGAGCGGCCTCAACCTGGAAGTCATCATCGCCGTCGGACACACCGACTCCGTTGGCACCGATGCCTACAACCAGCGCCTTTCCGTTCGCCGTGCCGATGCCGTCAAAGACTATCTCGTCAGCAAGGGTGTCGAGAAGAACCGCGTCTACACCGAAGGCAAGGGCGAGAAGCAGCCGATCGCCGACAACAAGACCGCCGAAGGCCGCGCGAAGAATCGTCGCGTGGAAATCGAGGTCGTTGGAACTCGCGCGAAATAGGGCGCTTCGCTCCCTCCCGGAAAACCCCGCGTCGCGGGGTTTTTTCTTTTGGTCGCCGCTACCATCGCGCCATGCCGAACGCCGATCCGCACGAACTCGCCAAATTCAGCGAACTCGCGCATCGCTGGTGGGATACCGAAAGCGATTTCCGGCCGCTGCACGAGATCAATCCGCTGCGCCTCGAGTGGATCGATGCTCTTGCGCCACTGAGCGGCAAACGCGTGCTCGACGTGGGCTGCGGCGGCGGCATTCTCGCCGACGCGATGGCGCGGCGCGGCGCCGACGTTCTTGGCATCGACCTCGCCGGCAAAGCCCTGAAGGTCGCCCAACTGCACGCGATTGAAGCCGCCACGCCGAATGTCGAGTACCGCGAGATCGCTGCCGAAGCACTCGCCGCGAACATGCCGGAAAGCTTCGACGTCGTCACCTGCATGGAGATGCTGGAGCACGTTCCCGATCCGGCGTCGATCGTCGCGGCTTGCGGGCGCTTGCTGAAGCCCGGCGGCTCGGTTTTCTTCTCGACGATCAACCGCAATGCCAAGGCGTTCGCCCTCGCCATCGTCGGCGCCGAACACGTGCTCAAGCTTTTGCCGAAGGGCACGCACGAGTACGCCAAGCTGATCCGGCCAAGCGAGCTCGCCGCATGGTGTCGCGCCGCCGGCCTCGATCTCGCAGAGATGCGTGGCCTCGAATACAGCCCGATCAGCCGCCGCTACCGGCTTTCTTCCGACACGAGCGTCAACTACCTCGTCGCTGGTCGCAAGCCCGAATGATCAGCCGCCCTCGTGCGGTGCTGTTCGACCTCGACGGCACGCTGATCGACAGCGCTCCGGACCTGGCCGGTGCCTGCAACGACATGCGCGAGGCGCGTGGCCTCGCTCCGCTGCCCTTCGAAGTGCTGCGGCGGATGGTGGGCGCGGGCGCGCGCGGCATGGTCGGGGTCGGATTTTCGGTTGCACCGGGCGAACCGGACTTTCCCGAACTGCGCGAAGAATTCCTGCGCCGCTACGAAGCGCGCATGACGCAGGCCACGCAGGTGTTCGCGGACATTCCTCCCTTGCTCATACAGCTTCGCAGCGAGCGCATGGCCTGGGGCATCGTGACCAACAAGGTGGCTCGCCTTGCCGAGCCGCTCGTCGCTTGGCTCGGATTCGCCGGGACCGCCGCAGCGATCGTCTGCGGCGACACGACGCCGCACGCCAAGCCGCATCCCCGGCCCTTGCTGGAGGCGGCGCGACGCATCGGCGTCGATCCCGGCGGCTGTATCTACGTGGGCGATGACCGGCGCGATGTCGATGCCGGACGGGCCGCCGGCATGGCGACGGTCGTCGCGACCTGGGGCTATCTCGGCGCCGGAGAGCCGGTCGCGGCATGGGGCGCCGACGCCATCATCGACCGGCCCGGGGAGCTGATGTCGTTATTCGCGCCGGCGCAAGAAGGGGCTTGATGAGCGGCGCAATGACCTAAACTACCACGTTCAGGGGCTGACTTGGCTTCGACGAGGGTTCGGAGTCGGAACAGTGCACGCCGAGCACCAGTTCGCTCGTAAATCCACTGGAAACAAAGTAACTGCGAACGATTCTTCGTACGCCCTCGCCGCTTAAAACCGGTGAGCCTCGCAACAGTTGGCCGATGGGCTGGGTTATCAGGGCAACCTGATCGCTGCGAGGTCATACACATTGGCTCGCTTCGGGTTGCGTCATTCAGCCCGGAGTCAAATCAAGTGACTCGTGCCGAAGGTAGCGTGCTGCTGCGCGACCCGAGGCATTAAAACCAAATCAGCCAGCTAAGCGTGTAGATCTGCCCGGCAATGGCTTTCGGACGGGGGTTCGATTCCCCCCAGCTCCACCAGTACATTGGCCTTATTACGTGCACGACAGTGCAGTGTAGTGAGGCGATTCGGTTCCTAAGTCGTTGATTT
>PLZH01000077.1 GCA_003152055.1 Burkholderiales bacterium | reverse complement strand
TCAGTATTTGCGAACCGGTTAGTACATTTTGGTCACGCCTCTCGCAGAAGGCCACAACCAGGAGACCCGCATGACGACCCCGACGCCCACCGTCGCTCCCGAGATGCAGCCGCAGCGCACGCCGAAGAAGGCCGCCCTGGCGAGCTGGATCGGCAGCGCCGTCGAGTACTACGATTTCTTCATCTACGGCACCGCTGCCGCGCTCGTATTCGCAAAGATCTTCTTTCCCTCGGTCGACCCCAAGCTCGGCACGGTCGCCGCGTTCGCGACCTTCGGCGTCGGCTACGTCACGCGGCCGATCGGCGCCTTCTTCATGGGCCACGTCGGCGACAAGTTCGGACGCAAGAGGGTCCTCACCTTCACCCTGCTCCTGATGGGCCTGTCGACCTTTCTCATCGGCGCGCTTCCCACGTACGGCCAGGTCGGTATCGCGGCGCCCGTCCTGCTCGTGCTGCTGCGCCTGCTGCAGGGGCTTTCGGCCGCCGGCGAGCAGGCCGGCGCCAATTCGATGACGCTCGAGCACGCACCGGAGAACCGGCGCGCCTTCTTCACGAGCTTTACCCTGAGCGGGACGCAGATGGGTTTCATCCTCGCCACGATCGTCTTTCTGCCGATCTCGGCGCTGCCCGAAGACCAGCTCCTCTCGTGGGGCTGGCGCGTGCCGTTCTTCCTGAGCGCCATCGTCGTCGCGGTCGGATTCTGGATCCGCCGCTCCTTGCCCGAGACGCCCGCCTTCAAGGAAGAGGCCAAGGCGCATGAAACGCCCAGGATGCCTGTCATCGAGCTCTTTCGCGATCACACGCCCGACGTGCTGCGCGTCGTCTTCGCGGCGCTGGTCTCGGTGGTCAGCACCATCTTCGGCGTCTTCGTCCTCTCCTACGCCGTCAACACCATGCACATCGCGCGCACGAGCATGCTGTTGCTGCTGGTGGGCACGAACGTCGTCGCGCTCGCCGCGATTCCGCTCTGGGCAATCCTGTCGGACCGGATCGGCCGCCGCCCCGTGTTCCTCATCGGCGCCCTCGGCTCGGCCGTTCTCATCTGGCCGGCGCTGTGGGCGATCTCGCGCGCCGACATGGCCCTGATCTTCGTCTTCGGCCTCTTGCTCTCGGGCGTGGTCTACAGCGCTGCCAATGGCATCTGGCCCTCGCTCTACGGCGAAATGTTCGACACTCGGGTTCGCCTCTCGGGCATGGCGATCGGCACGCAGATCGGCTTTGCCCTCGGCGGCTTCGCCCCGACCATCAGCGCCGCCATCCTCGGCGAAGGCCAGAACGGCTGGATGCCGGTGGCGGCCTTCGTCAGCGCCGCCTGCGTCGTCTCCGCGATCTCGGCGTTCTCGGCGCGCGAGACCTACGATGTACCCATGAATCGCCTCGGCAAGAAGCTGAGCTACGCGTGAGCGCAAACCTGCACGCCTCGCTGCCAGCGTCTCGCGACGACGGCGCCGATTCGCTCAGCGTCGCCGTCGACGGCGGCCTCATCGCCGGCCTGCGCGAGCCGCAAGGCGGCGTTCGTGCCTTCCTCGGCATTCCGTACGCCGCGCCGCCGCTCGGCCCGCTGCGCTGGCGGCCGCCGCAACCCGTCGCAGGCTGGCGCGGCCTGCGGCCGGCGCGAGCGCTGGCCCCACAATGCCTGCAGCCCGGCCGCCCCATCGACTCCGTCTACGCCGAATACGCGGGCGTGCAGCCGATGAGCGAGGACTGCCTCTACCTCAACGTCTGGAGCGCCGCGCCCGATGCCGATGCGCGCTGGCCGGTCATGGTCTGGTTCCATGGCGGTGCGTTCCAGCAGGGCGCGGGCAGCAACCCGGTGTTCGTGCGCGGCGACTTGCCGCGCCACGGCGTCGTGCTCGTCACTTTCAACTACCGCCTCGGGCCGTTCGGGTTCATGGCGCATCCGGCCTTGAGCGCCGAGTCGGCGCAGGGCGCATCGGGCAACTACGGGCTTCTCGACATGGCGGCAGCGCTTGGCTGGGTCCGGCGCAACATCGCGGCCTTCGGCGGCGATCCCGATTGCGTCACGATCTTCGGCCAGTCGGCCGGCGCGGCCGGCATCGTCGACATGATGGCCGCGCCGCGCACGCGCGGCCTCTTCGCCCGGGCGATCGCGCAGAGCTTCGGCATCACCCGGATGAGCACGCTGGCCGAGGCCGAGCGATCGGGTGCGGCCTTCGCCGAACGCAATGGCGCCACGGGCCTGGCGCCATTGCGCGAGCTCGATGGCAAAGTCCTGCTCGCCCGCTACCTCGAGTGGCCCGAGCGCTGGATGCCGATCGTCGACGGCGACTTCGTCGAACGACCGGTGCGCGAGATCTTCGCCGACGGCCGCCAGGATCCGGTGCCCTTCATGACCGGCTGGAACGCCGACGAAGGAACGACCTTCGCGGCGGCCGCCGACGCCGCGGAATTTCGCGCCCGCCTGCGGGCCAGATTCGGCGAGCGCGCCGGCGAAGCCGAAAAGCTCTATCCCTGCGACAGCGACGCGAACGCACGCGCGGCTAGCCTCGAGCTCATCGGCGACGAGCTGTTCGCGTCGGGCGTGTGGCGAGCCGCGCGCGACCAGGCACGCATCGCGCCGACCTACGTCTATCACTTCGATCATCGACAGCCGTTCGGGCCGCAGCAGCGCTTCCACGAAGCGGAAAAAGCAGCCGATCTCGGCGTCTTCCACAGCGCCGAGTACCCCTACGTCTTCGGCAGCACGGCCGTTCTGACCCGCGCTTGGGGCGGCGCCGACCGGCGCATGACCGAGCTCATGCAGGCCTGGTGGCTGCAGTTCGCCAGGCAAGGCAATCCGAATCGCCCGGAGCTGCCGTACTGGCCGCAATTCGTCGACGACGCAGCGACTGCAACCGTGATGCGCCTCGCCGCAGACCCCGGGCCGATCGACGTGCCGCGGCGCAGCCATCTCGCGTTCGCCGATCGAGCGACATGATCAACGGCAAGACGGTTCTGATCGCCCACCTCGGCTACCCGACCGAGGCGTTCAAGGCACCGATGATCTACAACCCGTGGTTCGAGAAACGCGGCATCGATGCTGTCGTCGTGCCGATGGGCGTGAAAGCCGAGGACTACCCGGCGACCCTCGCCGCGCTGGCGAAGATGACGAACCTGCACGGCGCGCTCGTGACGATGCCGCACAAGGTGACGACGCTCGCCCTCGCCGACGAAGCGACGCCGACGGCGCGCATCGCCGGCGCCTGCAACGCGTTGCTCAAGCGCGCCGACGGCCGCTGGCTCGGCGAGCAGTTCGACGGCGTCGGCTTCGTGCGCGGGGTCGAACGCAATGGCCGCCGCATCGCGGGCAGCCGCGTTCTCGTCGCCGGTTGCGGCGGCGTCGGCTCGGCGATCGCCGCGTCGCTGGCCGCGGCCGGCGCCAGCGCGATCAACCTCTTCGACTCGCGCGCCGCGTCCGCCGAAACGCTGCGCGGCCGCCTGTTGCAGCACTATCCGAAGCTCGAAGTCGGAACCGGATCGAGGGACCCGGCCGGCCACGACATCGTCGTCAACGCGACGCCGCTCGGCATGAACGAAGGCGACCCTCTTCCCTTCGATGTCGAGCGCATCGACGCGAATGCCTTCGTCGGCGAGGTCGTGATGAAGTCCGAGCTGACGCCGCTCCTGCGCGCCGCGCAGGCACGCGGCCTCGACGTGCAGGTTGGCGCCGACATGTTGTTCGAGATGATTCCGGCCTACCTCGAGTTCTTCGGCTTCGGCACGGCAACGGCGGACGAGCTGCGCGCGGCCGCGCAGCTCCGCTACTAGCGCCATGCGCCGATCGGTCGCCACCGTCTCGATGAGCGGCACCTTGCGCCAGAAGCTCGAGGCGATCGCCGCGGCGCGCTTCGACGCCATCGAGCTGTTCGAGAACGACTTCATCAACTTCAACGGCAGCGCCCGCGAGCTGCGCTCGATGGCGGCCGACCTCGGCCTCGGCATCGACCTGTACCAACCCTTCCGCGACTTCGAAGGCATGCCGGACGACGCCTTCGGCAAAAGCCTCGATCGCGCCGAGCGCAAGTTCGACCTCATGGAAGCGCTCGGTGCGCCGCTCATGCTCGTCTGCTCGAACACCTCGCCGCTGGCCGTCGACGACGCGGCGCGCTCGGCCGCGCAGCTGCACGTGCTCGCCGAGCGCGCGGCGCGGCGCAACCTGCGTGTCGGCTATGAAGCCCTGGCCTGGGGGCGTTTCGTCAAGCGCTTCGGCCAGGCCTGGAACATCGTCGAGGGCGCCGGCCACCCGCACCTCGGCCTCGTCCTCGACAGCTTCCACACCCTCTCGCTGAACGACGATCCTTCGGGCATCGCGGCGATCCCCGGCGAGCGCATCTTCTTCCTGCAAATGGCCGACGCGCCGCTGCTGGCGATGGACGTGCTGCAGTGGGCGCGCCACCATCGCAATTTCCCGGGCCAGGGCCAGTTCGACCTCGAGAATTTCTTCCTCCAGGTGCTGCTCTCGGGCTACGCCGGTCCGCTTTCGCTCGAGATCTTCAACGACCAGTTCCGCGAAACGCCGAACCGGCGCACGGCCGTCGACGCGATGCGTTCGCTGCTCTTCCTCGAAAGCCGGGTCCGGCGGCGACTCGAGCTCGCGCGCGATGGTGCGGACACGGGCCCGGCGCGCGCCGTGGCCAAGCGGACGCTGCAACGCGTCGAGCTCTTCGATCCGCCCGAGGCGGCCACGCTCGATGGCTTCGCCTTCCTCGAGTTCGGAGCCGACGAGGCGGCGGCGCGCAAGCTCGGCGCGCTCCTCGAACAGTTCGGCTTCTTGCGCCTCGGCCGGCATCGCTCGAAAGCCGTCACGTTGTACCGGCAAGGCAGCATCCAGCTCGTCGTCAACTCGGAAGCGTCTTCGCCGGCGCGCGCCCGCTTCGACACGCAAGGACCTTCGGTGTGCGCGTTCGGCCTCGCAACGCCCGATCCGATGCAGGCAGCCAACCGCGCCAGCGCCCTGCTCTCGGCGCGCCACGAGAGCCCGCGCGGGCCCGATCAGCTGCAGCTTCCGGCGATCGTCGCTCCGGGTGGCACGATCGTTCATTTCGTCCCCTCGGCCGGCGGTGCGTCGCTCGATGCCGATTTCGTCGCCGAGCCCGGCGCCGGCAATTCGACGCCGGACGCCGGCCTGGAAACAATCGACCACATCGCCCTCGGCTTGGCGCAAGACCAGTTCGACACCTGGACGCTCTTTGGCCGCGCCGTGCTCGGCCTCGAGCGCGGCGAAAGCCTCGAGCTCGCCGACCCGTTCGGCCTGATCCGCTCGAGCGGCTTTGCCAACCCCGAGCGCAGCGTGCGGCTCGTGCTCAACGTCTCGCTCAGCCAGCGCACACGCACGGCGCGACAGGTGAGCGCGACCGGCCGCGCCGGCGGCGGCGTCCAGCACATCGCGCTCGGCACGCGCGACATCTTCGCGACCATGAAGCGCCTGCGCGAGAACGGCGTCCGCTTCGTGCCGATCTCGGCCAACTACTACGACGACCTGCTGGCTCGCCTGGACCTCGGCGAAGACCGGGTCCGGCAGATGCAGGCGCTCGATATCCTGTACGACCGCTCGGCGGGCGGCGAATACCTCCACGCCTACGCCGAGCCGTTCGCCGACCGTTTCTTCTTCGAGATCGTGCAGCGCAGCGCCTACGATGCGTACGGCGCCGTCAACGCGCCGGCGCGGATGGCAGCGCAGGAACAGAACGCGACGGCGAGCTCATGAAAATCCTCCTCCTCAATGGCCCCAACCTCAATCTGCTCGGCACGCGCGAGCCGGCCATCTACGGCGCGGCGACGCTGGCCGACGTGGAAGCGATGTGCGCGCGCGAAGGCGAAGCCCTCGGCCTCGAAGTCGACGCCTTTCAGAGCAACCACGAGGGTCAGCTGATCGACCGCATCCACGCGGCGCGCGGCGAAGGCGTGCGCTTCATCGTCATCAATCCGGGCGGCTTCACGCATACCAGCGTCGCGCTGCGCGACGCGCTGGCCGGCGTCGCGATCCCCTTCATCGAGGTACACATCAGCAACGTGCACCGGCGCGAAGACTTCCGCCACCATTCGTATCTGTCGGGCATCGCCGAAGGCGTGATCGTCGGACTGGGCACGATCGGCTACCGCCTGGCGCTGCAAGCCGCGGCGCAGAAGCTGCGCCCAGCGGACAAGCCTTGAGTCCGCCTGCGCTCAGAGTCGCGATGCTGTCCTGATCAGACCTGCGCCGTCATCAGGGTGCCGACGGCAGAGGCGCCCGAGGTTCCGTAACCGAGGTCTTGCTGCAAATTGGTGAGGAAGGCCTGCAGCGTCGCCTGGACGCTGCTCGCGCCGCTGGCGGACGACGGATCCGTCGGGCTCGCGGTCGTGCCCGATGCCTGCAGATCGGACGCCAGCTTCGAGAACGCGCTCTGCAGATCCGCGGGAGCGCTGCCGCTGCTGACCTGCGAGATCAGGGAGGACAGGCCGGAGGCGAAGCTCGATTGCGGGTCGCCCGATCCCGACGAGGTCGACGTGCTCGACGAGCTCTCGCTCTTCACCGCTTCGAAAAGCGAGTGCATGAACTGCTGCATGTCCTGCTGGACGCTGCTTGTCGCGGACGTCGAGCCGCTCGAACCGCTGCTGCCGACGGTCGACGTCGCGCTCGATGCGCTCGTGCCGGACGAGCTGGCCGCCGGGGTGAGACCCAGACTCTGCAGCGCCTGCATGACCGCCTGGCGCATGTGGCCGCCGCCGTGCATCTTGTGCGGCTGACCGGCGGGGCTGGCGTCCGGGTCGGCAGCGTTGCTGACCGGCTGCGGCTGCAGGCTCTGCGTCGCCGCGAGCGAAGAGAGGACGTTCGAGGTACCCGAGATGTTCATGATCGACCCTGGTGTGGAAAGGGTGTCCATGAGACATCGGCGCTCGACGCCGTGAACTGAGCAAAACAGGCTGCATCACCTGCCTATTCACATAGCTTTGCATTGCTATGTAAAGACGACCCGCATTCCTCCATCCGCCAGCCGTAGCGGTTTGACGCGAGCGGCATCATCGACTCGCGAAGATCTCGCGCGCGCGCTCGAGCATGCCCTTGCGAATCTTGCCGGCGATGGCGACGGCTTCGCGGGACTCGAGCATCTGCGCGAACGCCCTGCGCACATCCGACGCCGTGATGGCCTCGGTACGCTCGGCGAGCTCGGCGCGCCGGCGAATGCGGCCCAGCGAGAGCAGATCGAGGGCGGCATCCTCGAGCCGGCGCGACGGCCGCTCCGAGGCGCGAAGCCGGCGCACCGCGATCTGGTTTTTGGCCCGTTCGAGATCGACCGCTTCGACGGCCTCGGCCTGGGCCGCGAGCAGGCGCTTGACTTCGATCAGGAATTCTTCGGCGTGCTCGGGCGCTGTCGACGCCTCGATCACGAACTGGCCGGCCAGCTCGCTGACGTCGGCCGAGCACGAGAGGTAATAGGCCAGGCCGCGCCGCTCGCGGATCTCGTCGAGCAGCGGCGAGCTCATGCCTTCGCCGAACAGCGCCGCGGCGACGACGCCCGCATGATGGGCCTCGTCCCGCAACGTCGGCATCGGCAGGCCGAAGACGATGTGGGTCTGGCCGCTACCCGCCAGGGCGCGCGAGGCGATGCCGCCCGCGTACCCCGGCATGGGCAGCGCGTTCTCGGCGCCCTTCGGCATGGCGCCGAATGCGGCCTCGGCCTCGCGAACGATCGCGTCGGCATCGACATTGCCGGCGATACCGACGACGACGTTGGCGCCCGTGTACTGGCGCTGCACGTAGTCGAGCAGATCGTCGCGCTCGAGACGGCGGATGTTGCCGCGCGAGCCGATCACCGGCTGGGCCAGCGGATGGGTGCCGAAGCAGAGCTTGTCGAACAGCTTGTACGCAGTCGAGATCGGCTCTTCCTCGTCTTCGATGTACTCCTGCAGCAGCACCTGGCGCTCGCGCTCGAGCTCGGCCTGAGGAAAGGTGCTGCCCTGGACGATGTCGCCCAGCATCCGCACGAAGGCCGGCGCGTCGCGGGCCCGGCCCCGCATGTGATAGGCGGTGTGGTCCTTGTCGGTGTGGGCGTTGACATCGGCACCGAGCCGCTCGGCCTGCAGATTGATCTCCTGGCAGCTTCGCGTGTGCGTGCCCTTGAACGCCATGTGCTCGACGAAATGGCTGATGCCGCTTTGCCGCTTGCTCTCGTGGCTGCTCCCCGTGCGCACGAAGACGCTGACGCTCGCCGATTCGAGGTGCGGTAATGAAATGGCGACGACGCGAACGCCGTTGCCGAGGATGGCGATGCGCGTGTCGGCGTCGCGATCGTGCGGATTCATCGACCGGATTGTCGGGCCGTCCTGCCCCTACGACGCACGCAGGGCGTGCAGATGCCCGGCCACGGCAATCGTCGTGCGATCGTGCAAATACGCTCCGATCACCTGCACGCCGATCGGCAAGCCCGCCGCAGTCGTGCCGATCGGCACGGCCGTCGCCGGCAAGCCCGGGAAGGTCGCAACGCCGGGCCAGGCGAGCTGGTGACCGTAGACCGTCGGCTCGCCATCGATGATGAGCGTCGAGGTCCGCATGTCCGGCGCATCGACGTGCGGGTAGGCGAGGCTGCCGAAAGCCGGCGTCATCACCGCATCGAAGCGCTCGAACAGCGTCTGCCACTGGCGGCGCAGGCGCATCTGCTGGTCGAGCAGGAGGAACCATTCATGCGCCGAGATCACGTGCGGCACGTTCGGCGCACCCCGCGTCATGATCGCACCGAGCATTGCCAGGTAGCGGTCGTGGGCGGCGTCGAGGTCCGGCAACAGCGCGGTCTCGCGCACGACCTCGGCGCCGGCCCGGGCCGCGTCGCCGCACAGGCCAGCGATCGCCTCGCGAATGATCGAATCGGTGCGCGCCCGCGGATGCGTGTCGAGTGCGAGCAGCCGGCATCCGGCGAGTCGCGTCGGCCGCGGCGCCGGCAGGGCGAGTCGATAGGCGGCGGCGGCTTCGATGTCGGGGCCGGCGATGACGCCGAGCGCGATGTCGAGATCGACCGCGGTGCGGGCCAGCGGGCCGATGACGGCGAGCTCGGTCTGGGCGCCATCCGTGCCGGGAAAGCCGTGGCCGCGATGGGGCACGAGGCCGAAGCTCGGCTTGTGCCCGAACACGCCGCAGAACGCAGCCGGCACGCGGATCGAGCCGCCGATGTCGGAGCCGCATTCGAGCGGCACCATTCCCGAAGCCACGGCCGCNNCGGCACGTTCGTCTTGCCGAGGATGACGGCGCCTGCCGCCTTCAGGCGCGCGACAGCGACGGCGTCGTCCTTCGGTCGAAAGTCGCGCAGCTGCGGCAGGCCCCAGGTCGTCGGCAGGCCGGCGACGTCGAGCGATTCCTTCACCGTCATCGGCACGCCGAGCAAGGGCAGCCGCTCGCCGCGCGCGAGTTGCGCGTCGCGCTGTGCGGCCTGCGCGCGGGCCCGCTCGAAATCGCGGACGACAACGGCGTTGATCGCGCCGTCGAGCCGCTCGATACGGCGGATCGCCGCCTCGCAGGCTTCGCGCGCGCTCAGGCGTCCTTCGCCGATCGCTGCGGCGAGCACGTATGCGGGCGCGGTGTCGAGATCGGGCATGGCGTCGTTCGGCATGGGCTCTGCTCGTGAAGCGACGGCGATGATCGCACGGCATGGCGTGTCCGGATGCGGCCAGACGGCGGACCGTGCGGCGACGAAGATGCCCGCATCCGGCCACCAAGAGTAACGCCATGACCTTTCGCATCACCGGGCTGTCGCCCGAGCCCTTCCGGGCCCTGTTCGATCTGCCCGACGAAGCGTTGCTTCGCCTCGGCGCGCGACGCGTCTTCGCAGACGAGCCGCGCCTGCCGTGCCGCGTCAGCATCGCCCATGCGGGCCTCGGCGAGGAAATGCTGCTTCTGAGCTACGAGCATCAG
>PLZH01000244.1 GCA_003152055.1 Burkholderiales bacterium | reverse complement strand
TCTCTGAGCAACATCTCGAGGCGTGGATCGATTCGACCCGGCGAGGCGAGGGCACTTTCAATCCACGCCGTCCTGACGCGCGGAGAGTTCAAGGCCAGTCCAAGTAGGTCCTCGCGGTCCTTGGCGCGGGCAACGGGTTGGAATGCCTGAAAGATCCACGCGTTCGTGTCCCCACCTCGAACAAGAAGGAGGCGGACTGCCGCGGACTGCGCATCCGCCGATGGCGCCGCTCGCCCGATTTCGTCCAGCACATGGAATATGGCGCTGGGCGAAATGTCGGGATCTGCGCCGTAATCGAGCAAAACTTTCATCGTGGCGAGAGATCCGTCGCGCACGGACAAGGTCATGATCGAGTCGCGCAGCGGCTCGCTGGTGGCGTTCGGATCGGCGCCATGGTCGAGAAGGAGCCGGAATGACTCCGGCGACCCGAATCTGAACGCCGTGACAAGGGGCAAATCGCGCGTCGAAGGCTCGAAAGGCCTCCCCGAAGGCTGGGCGGCGGCCTTGAGATTTGGATTGACTCCCCGGTCCAGATAGAACCTGAGGACGTCGTCCCGACGCCCCCGGATTGCGTCACTCAACACGTCGGTATCGGAATCGAGTTCAAGTGACCGGGCCTGGCGCCTGCTTGCTTCCAGCAGCGCTTGCGCCCCAGCGATTCCGCTTTGCTTAAGCGACGCGATGCTCATGCTGACGTTCTCCCGGTCGGCTCGCGCCTGCAACCGCTGAAATTCCGTGAGGATTCGCAGCGAGGAGGGTCCTACGCTGGGGTCGGTCGCGAACTCGCAGACGATGTGATCCACCGCATCGGGACCTCGACGAGCCAGAAACACCGGTGCCTGACCCATTCCCACGACGTAGGCGGCCCGGTCGGTCCTGAAGACCCGCAGGCTTTCGACGTTGCTCAGCAAAGCGGCGTCTTCGTCGAGAGCAAATCGCGTCGGCGCCGGTTCCGTCCCGGAGAGGCGCGAGAGCAGCGTGTTTGTCCGCACCAGCCCCTGCACCTCGAGGCAGACTGACACGTCGGCCGTGCTCGACTGATCGAGATCGCGTAGACCCATGTGCGTGCCAAGAAGAGCGCGAACGTCGGCCGACGTGGCACGGTTCAGCGGCGTGTAGCCGCCGTTGTCACGAGCGTTGGCGTCTGCATGCGCGTTGAGCAGCGACGTTACCGTCGCAACAGAGTTGAGACTCGCCGCGAGGTGCAACGGCGACGCTCCACCCAGCTCGCGCGCGTTGACATCCGCATTCCGCTGAAGCAGCAACTTCACGACCTGTTCGCGATGGGCGTCGATCGCTGCATCAAGCGGCGAGTTGCCACGGGCGTCCCGCTCGTTGATGTCGGCGCCGCGGTCGAGCATGGCGGTCAACACGGCAGGCTCGTCCAATCGAGCCGCCACACTCATGGCGGAACCCCCGGGTAGGTCAGTACGACGAAAGTCCGCCCCTTTGCTCAGCAGCAAAAGCGCAACGTCCGCACGACGATCGCCAATGGCCGTCGACAGCGCTGTTCGGTGGCTGGAATCGATGGCGTTGATGTCTGCGCCGTGCCGCAACAAGACTTCCGTCATGGCCGGCGTCGCCGAATAGGACAGGGCCAGACGCCCCTGCGCATCCGGCCGGTTCGATGGCGTTCCATGGTCCAGGAGGAAGGCGACCGCCTCGGGCCGACCGAATATCACCGTACAAGCGAGTGCACTCTGTCCCTTGGCTGGCATTGGAGAGAAATCGACGCCGTGCGCCAGCATCACGCTGAGAATTCCAACCAGATCCTTCACTTCTCGGTTGCAACCGACGGCCTGGAGCAGCACAGCGTCCGGCACCTTGGCTGTCTGATTGGCGCCCCGCTGCAGAAGGAGTTCGAACATCTCTGGCGTACCAGCCAGCATCAGTGGCGTGCCCGGGCCGTTGTCGATCTGGTTGTCGATCTGGGCGCCGCTCGCCAGCAGTTCATCGATGATTTTCGTGCGCTCCGCGAAATCGCCGACGGTCCCGAGAATCGCGAATCGCAGCGCGGTGTTCTTGACCTTCTGGTCGACGGTCACGCCCAGCAGGAAGTGGACGGCATTCAGGTGACCCTGGATTGCTGCATCGCCGAGACTGTCGGCACTCGGCGTCGCACCGTGATCCACGAGGAGGCGGACCATCGCCATGTGGCCATGCTTAAGCGCCTCCGAAATGGGCGCTTGTCCGTGCGAGAACTTGGCACTGACGTCGGCACCATGCTTGATAAGGGCCGCAGCGGCGCGCAAGCTTCCGTTCGACGCGGCGTACACCAGTGGCGTGGGCCCGTTTTCTTGCCGAGCGTCGATGACAGCACCTCGGGCAACCAGGAGGTCCAGTACGTCGATGGCGTCGAAATAGGCTGCACGGTGCAATGCCGTGATGCTCTTATTCAGGCCCGTGGCGGAAGCCGCCTCGACTTTGGCCCCATGATCGAGCAGGTAGGTCGCAACGACCAACTGGTTCTGCTCGGCCGCATAGTCAAGGAGTGCCTTTCCGATCTCGGGGCGATCGTTGATGTCGACGCCGGGTGAGGCCAGGTACGCCTGAATCCCTTCCACCGATCCGCTCTTGACCAACGCGAAGAGCACGTCGGCCGACGCAGCGAAGGTGCTGACATGGATGAGGCAAAGCGCAAGTCCCGCGAGCAACGATCGTCGAATGCGGGTCGCTGCCTGCGACATTTCGGCGATGTTTGCGTTCTCGCGCTTCACGCAGTGCGCGGCCGAGGAAAGGAGAAACTCGCGCGAATGCATGGCTGGCACTTGCCAGCAGACTCTACGCATCATCTTCCGGACGTTCAGAAGCGTCCGTCGATTCGCGGTTGTCGGCCAGAAGTCGGCACTCGCGACCGGCCGCTCTCCACGTAACCCATCAGCAAGCATTCGTGGAGGCGCGTTGACGTGCCGCAGACCGTACTG
>PLZH01000157.1 GCA_003152055.1 Burkholderiales bacterium | reverse complement strand
CATTCTTGCGCCGCGGATTGCCGAGCTGCAGTATCTGACCTGAAGGAGTGCCGCCGCGAGATGGTGTGCACCAACAGGAGATCGTGCACACCATGAAGAGTCAGGCGGGGGTTTCGGAGCCGACGCGGCGCCATCACGATCGGTTGTTCAAAGCTGGCCTGGTCCAGCAAAGCCTGCAGCCTGGCGCGTCGGTGGCGGCGATTGCGCTGCAAAACGGCGTCAACGCCAACCTGCTGTTCAAGTGGCGACGCGATCACCTGCGTGCAACCCGGTCGACCTCGACGGAGCGAGCGGTTTTGCTGCCGGTGCATGTGCTGCAAGCGACCGAGGTCACGGCGACGTCGACACCGATTACCAGCATACCGGTTGTGCCGATGAATCGTGGAGCGCGTGCGGGCTTCATCGAGCTCGAGATGGCGGGCGCCCGACTGTGTCTGCGCGGCGCGGTCGACGAAGCGAGCCTATGCAGCGTGTTGCGCGCGCTGCGCCAGAGCGCATGATCGGCCCGCGTGCAGGCACGCGCGTGTGGGTGGCCGCCGGCGTCACGGACATGCGCTGCGGAATCGACACCTTGGCGGTCAAGGTGCAGATCGCCTTGACAGAAGATCCGTACTCGGGACACGTCTTCGCGTTCCGCGGCCGCAGAGGCGATCTGGTCAAGCTGCTGTGGAGCGACGGGGATGGCATGTGCCTGCTGACCAAGCGTCTGGAGCGAGGTCGCTTCGTGTGGCCGCTGGCCGACTCCGGCAGCGTGTTGCTCAGTTCGGCACAGCTGTCGATGCTGCTCGAAGGCATCGACTGGCGCCGGCCCGAGCGCACGTGGCAGCCACGCGCTGTGGTGTAGACGAGTCGTCGCATCGGTTGACGGTACAACTCCCGTTGTGAGCGCGCAGCATGACTGCCAAAGTCATGGCTCATGACGTTCGAGGAACTGCTTGCCAACAACGCTGCACTGAGCGGCGAAGTGCAGCGCTCGCAGGAGGCCTTGAAGATTGCGTTGCTGACCATCGACAAGATGAAGGTCGAGCTGACCTACCTGCGGCGCATGAAGTACGGCCGCTCCAGCGAGAAGCTCGAGCACGCGCAACTTGAACTCGTTGGCGGCCAGGTTGCGCAGCCGGTGGTGGTGGTCGACGAGAACGCCGGGATCAGCGAGCAAGACAAATCCAACGTCACGTCGATCGAAGCCGGGCGCAAGAAGCGCCAGGCCAGGCAGCGTCCTGGACTGCGCGAGTTGCCCGAACATCTGCCGCGGCGCACCGTGGTACACGCGGCGCAAGGCGGCTGCAACTGCGAGGCGTGTGGAGCCGGGTTGCGCGAGATCGGCCAGGACGTCTCGGAAGTGTTGGACTACGAGCCCGGCAGCTTCCATGTCGTGCGCCACGTCCGTCCCAAGATGGCGTGTGGCGGCTGCAGCACGATCACGCAGGCGTTGGCGCCGAGCCGCCCGATCGAACGCGGCATGGCCGGNNGCACGCGAAGGCGTCGAGCTGGAACGCTCGACCTTGACGGACTGGGTGGGCCAGGCGGCGCGCCTGTTGACCCCGTTGGCCGACGCCATCGGACGTTACGTGCTGCGGGCCGAGAAGGTCCACGGCGACGACACGCCGATCCGCGTGCTGGGCGGCAAAGGAGGCAAGGCCCGCACGGGGCGCCTCTGGGTCTATGTTCGAGACGACCGGCCCAGCGGCGACAAGGCGGCGCCGGCCGTGTGGTTCCAATACTCGGGGAACCGCCAAGGCGAGCATCCTGCAAAACACTTGAAGCACTTCCGCGGCGTCTTGCAGGCCGACGCGTTCGCCGGCTACAACCAGCTGTATGAGGACGGCCGGATCGTCGAGGCCGCATGCTGGAGCCACGCGCGCCGAAAGATGTGGGACATCCACGAGCGGCAGCACAAGCTGCCCGGCACGCTGGCCCATCAGGCCCTGCAGCGAATAGGCAAGGTCTTCAAGGTGGAGGCCGAGCTCAGTGGAAGGTCTGCGCTTCGGCGAAGGCGCGTGCGGCGGCTACGAACACGTCCGGTGCTCGATGAGCTGAAGGTCTGGTTGAATGCGACCCTGGCGCAGATCTCGGCGAAGTCGCCGATGGCGTTGGCGATCGGGTATTCGTTGAGCAACTGGACGGCGCTGACGCGCTTCGTCGGTGACGGCCGCATCGAGGCACATAACAACGCCGCCGAACGGGCGCTGCGCGGGGTGGCGATCGGGCGCAAGAATTACCTGCACCTCGGCTCGGACGTCGGGGGTCAAAGTGCCGCGGTGATCTACACGCTGCTCGGCACGGCCAAGCTGAGCGGGATCAACCCGCAGCTGTACCTGCGCCACGTCCTGGAGCGCATCGCCGATCACCCGAGCAACCGCATCGACGAGCTGCTGCCTTGGGTCGTGGCGCCACAGCTGCGCCCTGCGTGGCAGGAAGAACTGGCGAAGGCGGCCTGATCGGTCGGGTTGCTCGGGCGCCGTCACGTTCGCTAGAGTGGCGGTCATGGGCAAGACCGCATCCCTGCAGCGACCCGCATCGACGCAGGCCTACCAACTCTACGTCGAGCTCGAGTGGGTGCGTCCCAAGGTCTGGCGGCGCTTCCTGGTGCCGCTCGCGATCGAGCTGCCCCTGTTGCACACCACGCTGCTGTTCGGCACGGGCTGGCAAGGCGGCCACATCCATGAGTTCGTCTTCGGGCACGACAACTACGCCAGAAACGAGCCGGGGCTCGATCTGAGCGAAGTCATGGATGAGGAGCATGTGACGCTGCGCGAAGCGTTGGGTGCGAGGAAAACCTTCGTCTACGTCTACGACTACGGCGACAACTGGCGGCACAAGATCAAGGTGGAAAAGATCGTCGCGCTGGACGCGCCGATATCCAGGGGCGTGTGCATCGGCGGCGAGAACGCTTGCCCGCCTGAGGATGTTGGCGGCGCGCCTGGCTA
>PLZH01000013.1 GCA_003152055.1 Burkholderiales bacterium | reverse complement strand
TGTCGAACATCGTTGATTTGCGGACGGGTCGAGCGGCGATGTGGCTTGCGTCCGAAGAGTAATAGTCCGACGAGGGCCGTTCTTGCGCCGCGGATTGCCGACGTGCAGCATCTGACCTGAAGGAGTGCCGCCACGAGGTGTGCACCAACAGGAGATCGTGCACACCATGGAGAGTGAGACGAGGGTTTCGGAGGCGACGCGGCGACATCACGATCGGTCGTTCAAAGCCGGCCTGGTCCAGCAAAGCCTGAAGCCTGGCGCATCGGTGGCGGCGATCGCGCTGCAAAACGGCGTCAACGCCAACCTGCTGTTCAAGTGGCGGCGCGATCACCTGCGTGTAACCCGATCGACATCGAGGGAGCCGACGGTTTTGTTGCCGGTGCATGTGATGCAAACGGCCGAGATCGCTTCGACGCCGACTCCGAATGCGGGCACGCCGGTAGTGCCGATGAATCGTGGAGCGCGCACGGGCCTCATCGAACTCGAGATTGCGGGCGCCCGACTGTGTCTGCGCGGCGCGGTGGACGAAGCGAGCCTGTGCAGCGTGTTGCGGGCGCTGCGCCAAAGCGCATGATCGGCCCGCGCGCAAGCACGCGAGTGTGGCTGGCCGCCGGTGTGACAGACATGCGTTGCGGGATCGACACGTTGTCGACCAAAGTGCAGACCGCCCTCACAGAAGATCCGTACTCGGGACACGTCTTCGCATTCCGCGGCCGCAGAGGCGATCTTGTGAAGCTGCTGTGGAGCGACGGGGACGGCATGTGCCTGTTGACCAAGCGTCTGGAGCGAGGTCGCTTCGTGTGGCCGCAGGCAGAGTCTGGCAGCGTGTCGCTCAGCACGGCGCAGCTGTCGATGCTGCTCGAAGGCATCGACTGGCGCCGGCCCGAACGCACGTGGCAACCACGCACTGCGGCGTAGACGAATCGTTGCATCGGTTGACGGTACAACTCCCGTTGTGAGCACTGCACGTGACTGTCAAAGTCACGCTCATGACGTTGGAGGAACTGCTTAGCGACAACGCCGCACTGAGCGGCCAAGTGCGGCGCTCGGCGGAGGCCTTGAAGATCGCGCTGCTGACGATCGACAAGATGAAGGTCGAGCTGACCTATCTGCGGCGCATGAAGTACGGCCGCTCCAGCGAGAGGCTCGAGCACGAGCAACTTGAACTGGTTGGCGGCCAGGTCGCGCCGCTGGTCGTTGCGCCGGCGGTGGATGAAGCGGCCAACGAGCAAGGCAAGTCCAACGTCACGTCGATCGAAGCCGGGCGCAAGAAGCGCCAGGCCAGGCAGCGTCTTGGAATGCGCGAGCTGCCCGAGCATCTGCCGCGGCGCACCGTGGTGCACACGGCGCAAGGCGGCTGCAGCTGCGAGGCCTGCGGAGGCGGCTTGCGCGAGATCGGCCAGGACGTCTCGGAAGTGCTGGACTACGAGCCCGGAAGCTTCCATGTCGTGCGCCACGTTCGTCCCAAGATGGCGTGTGGCGGCTGCAGCACGATCACTCAGGCGTTGGCGCCGAGTCGTCCGATCGAACGAGGCATGGCCGGTGCCGGGCTGCTCGCCCATGTGCTGGTGAGCAAGTACGCTGACCACACCCCTCTGTACCGGCAGTGCCAGATCTATGCACGCGAAGGCGTCGAGCTGGAACGCTCGACCTTGACGGACTGGGTGGGCCAGGCGGCGCGCCTCTTGACGCCGCTGGCCGAGGCCATCGGACGCTACGTGTTGCGGGCCGACAAGGTCCACGGCGACGACACGCCGATCCGCGTGCTGGGTGGCAAGGGAAGCAAGGCCCGCACGGGGCGCCTTTGGGTCTATGTTCGAGACGACCGGCCCAGCGGCGACAAGGCGGCGCCGGCGGTGTGGTTCCAATACTCGGGGAGTCGCCAAGGCGAGCATCCTGCAAAACACCTGAAGCACTTCCGCGGCATCCTGCAGGCCGACGCGTTCGCCGGCTACAACCGGCTCTATGAAGACGGCCGGATCATCGAAGCCGCATGCTGGAGCCATGCGCGACGAAAGATGTGGGATATCCACGAGAGGCAGCACAAGCTGCCCGGCACGCTGGCGCACCGGGCGCTGGAGCAAATCGGCGAGCTCTTCAAGGTGGAGGCCGAGCTCAAGGGGCGCTCGCCGCTTCGACGAAGGCGAGTGCGCAGGCTGCGAACGCGTCCAGTGCTCGATGATCTGAGGATCTGGATGAGCCAAACCCTGGCAGAGGTGTCGGCGAAGTCGCCGATGGCGTTGGCGATCGGGTATTCGTTGAGCAACTGGACGGCGCTGACGCGCTTCGTCGGTGACGGCCGCATCGAGGCACATAACAACGCCGCCGAACGGGCGCTGCGCGGGGTGGCGATCGGGCGCAAGAATTACCTGCACCTCGGCTCGGACGTCGGGGGTCAAAGTGCCGCGGTGATCTACACGCTGCTCGGCACGGCCAAGCTCAACGGGATCAACCCGCAGCTGTACCTGCGTCACGTCCTGGAGCGCATTGCAGAGCACCCGATCAACCGCATCGACGAGTTGCTTCCCTGGGCCGTCGCCACGCGGCTGTCGGATACCCATCAAGACATGAAGCTGGCCGCCTGAAGGCCAGCGCGGGAGCGCATAGGCAAAATTGGCCCATGCGCATCAAGCTCATCGAAGAACTGCCGATGGCCAGCAGTTCCGAGCTATACCAGCTCAGCTGGGTCATCGAACAGCTGCTGGCCGACCCGCGGCGCATCGTGCAGGCCCGCGGGCAGTTGCACACCGGCCAGCAGGTTCAGTACCTCCATTGGGACGATGGCAAGATGCGAGTTGCGCGAGTCGTCGCCATGAAGGACCGTCGCGTCACGGTGCTCGACGAAGCCAGCCGCAGCCACTTCACTCTGCCCTACGCGGCCATCGCGCCGTCAGAGCCGAGCGTCGCGCAGGCAGCAGGCGAAGAAACGGACCCGAGTCCGCGCAGGCCGCCCCCGGAGATCGCCAGCCGTGCCGACTTCCGCGTCGGCCAACGCGTAAGCTTCACCGACCAACAGCTGCAGCGCCGCGTCGGTCTGGTCGTGCGCATCAACCAGCGCACGGCCACACTCGACTGCGATGGCCAAAGCTGGCGGGTCGCCTTCGGACTACTGCATCACCTCGTCGACGTCTGATCTCTGATCGGAACCGCCGTCAAGGATGGCCGTCGTCGGACTATTAC
>PLZH01000060.1 GCA_003152055.1 Burkholderiales bacterium | reverse complement strand
CGACGACGCCAATGCCTTTAGACAAGAAGTATCAGAAAGCCTTGCGAATGGTTTGATTCAGATCAACGTGCTCACGAAAATTAATAACCACGTAAGCCCCATTGACTAGCGGTAGGATTTCGTTTGTTTTATCACTCGATCGCGCCGACACAGAGCGGCCGACCACGTGCCGAACAACGAACATTGAGGACCGATACGAAATGAACTTCTTGAATTGCAGCGGGGCGCTCAGATGCCTCGCGGTCACCTTGGGTGCCTTCTTCGCAGCGCAGGCGGCGCAAGCGATCGACGCCGACGCAGCCCAGGCCCTGGCACGGCAGAACAACTGCTTCAAGTGCCACAGCGTCGAAAAGAAAAAGGACGGTCCTTCATTCAAGGATGTCGCCGCGAAATACAAGGGCAAGGCCGACGCCGAGGATCACATCATCCACCACCTGACGAGTGGGGAAAAAGCCAAGTTCCCTGACGGTCACGAAGAGGATCACAAGATCATCAAGGCAAAAGATCCCGCCGAGATCAAGAACCTTGCCGACTGGATTCTGGCGCAGTAAGGGCCGATCCAGGCTCGCTCCGAATGTGCCGGTCGGAACTCCGGCACCGATGGTCTTGGGAGGCATCGTCATGAGGACATTGTTCGGCCGTGCGTGTGCCGTGGTCGTCACTGCGCTGGTCTTCGCCGCTGGCTCGGCCGGTGCGGCGGAGCCCGTTGCGGGGGCCGAAGCGACCGCCGCGCCTGCCCCGGGCGCGGACGCGTCCGCCAAGCGCCTGAAGCAGGACGCGGTCTGCACGCGCTGCCATGACGAGAGCGAAAGCAAGCCGCTGCTGTCGATCTACCAAACGCGACACGGCGTGACCGCCGACGCGCGGACCCCGGCTTGCCAGAACTGCCACGGCACCAGCGACAAGCACGTGGCCGGCGGCAAGGGCGAGGGCAACGCCAGCCGCCCGGCGCCCGATGTCGTCTTCGGGACGAGAACGACGGTCAACCCCGCGACCGAGGCGCTCAAGCAGGAAGAGACGTGCCTGGCCTGCCACAGGGCCGGCAAGCGGCTTTACTGGGATGCCAGCCAGCATCAGAGCCACGACGTGCCTTGTTCGGCGTGTCACACGGTGCATGTGAAGTCGGACCCGGTGTTGTCGAAGGGGACGCAGCCCGAGGTCTGCTACACCTGCCACAAGACCCAGCGCGCCCAGACGCATCTCGTCTCGACGCATCCGATCGATGCCGGCCTGATGGCCTGCTCGAGCTGCCACAACCCGCACGGCAGCGTCGGCCCGACGCTGATGGTCAAGAACTCGGTCAACGACACCTGCTACACCTGCCACGCCGAGAAGCGCGGCCCGTTCCTGTGGGAACACCAGCCGGTGACCGACGACTGCACCAACTGCCACACGCCGCACGGCTCGACCAATACGCCGCTGCTCAAGGCCCGCCCACCGTGGCTGTGCCAGGAATGCCACAGCGGCGACCACGGCGCGCAGGTCAACAGCGGCGCCAATCTGCAGAACGGCAACGTCACCACTGTCAATGGCGCCAACCCGCTGGCCAACGCGGCGGCACGTGCCCAGCTGGGTGGGCGCGCCTGCCTGAACTGCCACGTCCTGGTGCACGGCTCGAACCATCCGGCCGGCTCCAAGTTCCAGCGCTAGCACCAGCCTCGCCTCACAGGAGATCGTCATGAACACGCATGCGATGAATCTGCCGCTGCGGGCCTCGGTATTCGCGGTGCAATCGGCGCTCGCGGTGCTGGCCCTGCATGGCGCGGCCCGCGCCGCCGACGCCGAACCGGCGCTGGCCGACTTGACCACGCCGACCAACACAGTCGAGGTCGGCGCCGCCGACGTCAGCGCCGCCTCGGCCAAGGCCTCGGAATACAACGGCGTCCGCGGCAAGGGCATCTTCGCCATCGGCAACATTGACCTGCGCGGCGGCGGCGCCTACGACAGCGCCGACGCGACGCGCTGGCGCCTGAAGGCCACCGATCTCGGGCTCGAGAAGCGCAATATCGCCATCGAGAACGGCGAGCAGGGCCTCTATCGGATCGACGTGCACTACAGCGAGTTGCTGCGCAACCAATCCGACAGCTACCAGACACCCTATATCGGCGCTGGCGGCAACACGTTCACGCTGCCCTCGAATTGGTTGGTGCCGCTGGTGCCGCGCGTCAGCGCGGCCAGCCCCAACGCACGCGGCCTGTCGCCGGCGGTCACGGCGTCGAGCGCACTCGTCGCCGGCGTCCTGACGGCGCCGACGGCGGCGCAGACGGCAACGGCCAATGCGATCCAGGCGGCCGACCTGCCGGCATTCCACAACGTCAACCTCTCGACCAAGCGGACCGAATACGGCCTCGGCATGACCTACGAGGTCAACCGCAACTGGCAGGTCAACGTCGGCTACTCGAGCGAGGACAAGCAAGGCCTCAAGCCGATGGCCGTGCTCTCCGCCTTCAGCGGCGGCGACATCTCGACGATCCTGCCGACCCGGATCGACCAGACCACCGAGCAGATCAATCTCGGCGCCACCTACGCCGGCGAACGGCTGACCTTCAACACCGCCTACTACGGCTCGCTCTTTGTCAACAACGCGCATTCCTTGACCTGGTCCAACTGGGCCTCTCCGGGCAACGCGCAGACGATGAGTACGGCGCCCAGCAACCAGGCCCACCAGTTCAGCGCCACGGCCATCTATGCGCTCACGCCAAGCACCCGGCTCACCGGCAACCTCACCTATGGGCGCAGCATCCAGAACGACCCCTTCCTCACCGATTCCGGCACGCCGCTGGTGCCGGTGAGTTCGCTGAACGGGCTGGTCGTCACCCGCGGGGCGACGCTGAAACTCGTCAGCCGGCCGGTCAAGGATCTCTCGGTCTCGGCGGGCTACAAGTTCGACGAGCGCGACAACCGCACGCCGGTCAATACCTACGCCTTCTACGACGCGGGAGCGCTGCCTTCCGGCACATCGGTGTTCAGCAGCTACTTCCCGGGCCTCGGCTCCAATTCAAACATCAACGCCAACCGGCCCTACAGCAAGCGGCTCAACCAGCTCAACCTCGACGCCAGTTATGCCGTGGCGAAGGGCCAGGCGATCGCGGCGGGCGCCGACTACCAGACCATCGACCGCTATTGCAACGGCACCTGGATCGACTGCGTCGATGCGGACAAGACGAAGGAGGGCACGCTGCGCGCCGAGTGGCGGCTGAACGCGCTCGAGCACTTGGGCGCCCGCATCGGCCTTTCGACCGCGCATCGCACGGTCGACTACAACGAGGACGCCTTCCTCGGCCTGGTGCCGGCGGCCAATCTCTCGCCCACCGGCGCCCCGGCCGGTTCCACCGCCTACGGCACGCTCACCTCGCTCGGCCTGACCGGCTACGGCCCGATCCTCGGCCTGAATCCGGCAGCGACCGCAGGATCGGCCCAGTCCTTCTTCTTCCCCCTCAACAACGCGCTGGCCAACGCGTTCTACGGCAACGTCAACCGGATCAGCGAGTTGCCCGGCATGCGCCGCTTCGACATGGCCGACCGCAACCGCGACAAGCTGCGCTCTTCGCTGAACTGGCAGGCCAACGAGACCCTGTCGCTGCAGGCGGGGCTTGATCTCAACGACGACCGCTACGCGAACTCGGTCTACGGCCTGCAGAGCGCCAAGAGCTGGGCCCTGAACCTCGAAGGCACGTACAGCCCGACCGATGAGCTGAACCTCAGCGTGTTCTACACCTACGAAGACCAGCGTTCGCGCAGTGCCGGCAACAGCTACACGGCCAACAGCGCCGCGGCGAACGTCGCCGGCTTCACCACGGTCTCCGGCGGCTGCTTCGCGACCATCGCGCTGCGCAATGCCAGCAACAAGATCGACCCCTGCCTCAACTGGGGCACCGACATGCGCGACAAGGTCGGCACGCTCGGCCTGACGTTCACGCGCAAGAAGCTGATGAGCAGCAAGCTCGACGTCGCGGGCGGCCTGACCTGGAGCCAGGCGCGCTCCGACAACGGAGTCACCGGCGGCAACTACGCCAACAATCCTCTGGCGGTGGCCGGCGCCCCGGCCGGCACGATCGCCGCGTTCTACATCCCGGCGACGGCGCTGCCGACGGTCAAAACCGACACCGTTGAGTTCAACCTGAACCTGCGTTACGCTTTGTCGAAGCAACAGGTAGTCCGGGTCGGCTACACCTTCCAGCACATGACGTCCACGGACTGGGCGTATGACGGGCTGCAGATGGGCGGCCTTTCCGCCGGATTGCCGACGAGCCAACAGCCGTTCAACTACAACGTGAGCACAATCGCCGTAGCCTACATCTACTCGTTCCGCTGAGCACCGGTCCGAGCCCCACCAAGGTCTGCAATGAGCAAAGAATCGCCCGGCTTCATCCGGCGCAGCTGGCACGTCCTCAACGCGCCGAGCGCCCGCTACTCGATTCTCGGACTGCTGGTCGTCGGCTTCGTCGGCGGCATCATCTTCTGGGGCGGCTTCAACACCGGCCTGGAGGCGACGAACACGCTGCCCTTCTGCATCGCCTGCCACGAGATGCGCGACAACGTCTACCCGGAGTACAAGGAAACCATCCACTACAGCAACCGCACCGGCGTGCGCGCGATCTGCTCCGATTGCCACGTGCCGCACGCCTGGGTTCCGAAGTTGATCCGCAAGTCCCGGGCCAGCCTCGAGGTCTGGGGCAAGCTCACGGGTGATATCGACACGCGCGAGAAGTTCGAGGCCAAGCGCATGGAATTGGCAACGATAGAGTGGGCGCGCATGAAAGCCAACGGATCGCAGGAATGCCGCAACTGCCACAACTTCGACGCGATGAGCAAGGACGCCCAGAAGCAAAGCAACTACACGAGGCACATGGCGGCCAAGGCAGCNNCCATTTCGACTCGGCCTGACGGCCGCTGCACCGATGGCGCGAATCGATGAGCTCAGAGGCCGGCTCGCCGAGCTGGACGAACTGATCGGCCGCGGTGTCCTGAAGGCGGACGCCGTGCGAGCCGACCGGGAGCGCCTCGAAACGCAGGTGTTGTCCGAGGTTCTGCGGCCGGGGCCCGGCGATCGGCCGGCGCGGCCTTCGCGTCGGCTCCTGTCCGGCTTGGCAGCCTTCGTCGTGGTGGCCGGCGTCGCCGGATACGCTTGGCGCGGCAATCCACAAGTGCTCGCGCCAACGCCCTCGGCTCCCTTTGCGGCCGACGCGGCGAGCGCACCGCACGCGATGGCGACNNGCAAGCGCTGCAGGCCTATCGCCATGCGGTCGAGCTCAAGCCGAAAGAAGCGCAGGCCTATGCCGACTACGCCGACGCTCTCGGCATGGCCAACGAGGGCAAGCTCGATGGCGAACCCGAAAAGAGCGTCGCGCAAGCCCTGCAGCTCGATCCGGACAATGTCAAGGCGCTGGCGCTGGCCGGCACGATCGCCTTCGACCGCGGAGACGAGGCGACGGCAACCGACCACTGGGAACGGGCGCTGCGCAACGTCGAACCGGGCAGCGAGACTGCGCGCCGATTGCAGATCGTCATCGCCGGGGCCCGGCAGGGCGCCGGCCGGCCACCCTTACCGGCGACGGCCCGGACGCTGGCTCGCGTGCAGACCGCTGCGCCCGACGTTGCGGCGACGGTGCCTGGCCTCGTCGCGGCCCCGCGCGCCTCGGTTCGCGCCCGGATCGCGCTTGCTCCGGCGCTGGTCGCCCAGGCCGCTCCCGGCGACACGGTGTTCATTTTCGCGCGAGCGCTGTCCGGCCCGAAAGCGCCGCTGGCGATCCAGCGTCGTCAGGTCAAGGACTTGCCGCTCGACGTGACGCTCGATGACACGATGGCGATGAGCCCCGCGCTGCGCCTGTCGACGGTGAAGCGAGTGGTCGTGGGTGCCCGCATCAGCAAGGGCGGCAACGCGATGCCGCAGCCAGGAGACCTGCAGGGCCTGTCAGCGGCGGTGGCGGTGGGCGCCGGCAATGTGCAAGTGGAGATCGTCGACGTCCTGCACTGACGGTCCCGTTGCCAGCCTTCGAGGCGGCAGCCCCGTCGGTCTTGACAACTGCGCAACGTGTTGCTCGGCCATTGTTCCAGATCAAGGTCACGCTGGTCCGCAACGCCTACGCTTATCTTGAAGCCGCCTCGGCTTCGATCGGATGCGGCTGGACATTTTCGAGGAGCCCGCCATGACTTCGACTGACGACCTGCTCAACGCTGCCAAGGCGCCGGCCGTCCGCGACGGCTTCGACGTGCTCGACGCCTGTCACATCCAGACCCTGTTCACGCTGGGCAAGCTCGCCGCGCTCGTGTCGCACCTTGCGAATTCCGGCCCCGACAAGGAAGCCCGGACGCTGGCCGGCGAGATCGTCAGCTTCTTCTCGGCCACGGCGCGCCAGCATCACGAAGACGAGGAGCGGCACGTCTTCCCGAAGCTGATGAGCAGCAGGAAGGCCGACATCGTGCAGGCCGTGCTGCGGCTGCAGCAGGATCACGCATGGCTCGAGGAGGACTGGATGGAGCTCGCGCCGCAGGTGGACGCCGTAGCGTGCGGCCAGGACTGGTACGACCTCGACACCTTGCGCGAGGGCGTCGAGATTTTCGCCGCGCTGTCGCGCGATCACATAGCGCTCGAGGAATCCATCATCTATCCCGAGGCCCGTACGCGGCTGCTCGCCAGCGAACGACAGGAGATGGGGCGCGAAATGGCGGCGCGCAAAAGAGCGCAGAGACAGGCCACATCGTCTTCGAGCGGTGCGAAGCGACCCAGCCCATCCTAGGGCCGGCGTCTTGCCAGTCGGAATCTAGGCGCCGCCGCTCGAGCCCGAGCCAACGGTCGCGCGCTCGCCCCGACACATGATCTGATCGTCGGGGTGCCTCCACAACGCTCTCACAGGATCGCATTTGACGTAGATGAAGTCGCTCAGCGCCGGCAGATCGAGGATCAGAATGTCGCGCCGCCGCCTCTTGTCGAAGCCGATCACCTTTCTGCGTGCCAGGGCCGACAGCCCGCGGCTGACCGACTCCAAAGTCATGCCGAGATACTCGCCAATCTCGGCGCGTGTCATGTGCAAGGCGATCCGGTCGCAGCGCAGGCCGCGCTCAGACAGCGATTCGGCCCAGTTGCGCAGAAACGTAGCCACTCGGGAGGCCACCGACAGCGTGCGCATCGACAGCATGGTGTCCAGGCTGCGGGTGAGCGAGCGGCTCATCTCGGTATGAAGCGCAGCCAACAACGATGGGCACGCAGCGCAAGCGGCAAGCAACTCGTCGTAGCGCAAGGCCCAGACTTCGCCGACATCGAGGGCTACCGCACTGCAAGCGTAGCGGCACTTCGCGATGCCATCGAAGCCGAGCCAGTCACCGCGGAAATTGACACTGACAATCTGCCCTCGCCCATCGGCCGCGGCATTGACGACCTTGACGGCGCCCGCGTTCAGGACGTACAGGTGGATGAGGGGATCGCCCGCGCTGTACACGTGGTCGCCAGTGCCGAGCACGCGGCGCCGGACCGGCACCGAATTCACGATCAGACTCAGCATGTCAGCGATACGGACAGCGTTGTCCGGTGACGGCAAGGCGAGCGCTTGCCTTCCCACCCCGACGGCCGGGAGCGACTCGCTGGAGGCAATTCGGTGAACGGTCGTATTGATCGCGGCAATGTCGATTTGCATGACAACTCGACAGCCGAGTCTTGATATTTCCACGATACGCGTTTTCTGCTCGCCTGTGTGTTCGCCAACGCACGTAGGCCGGAGTTCTCGGCCGGTCCGTCCGTATGCCCTCCTTGATGAAACGGCCTTGCCGCATGACATTCGTGTTCCAATGATTCTTCGTTGGCTTGGCCATACACACGGCCAGTCCCTGATGCGAAACAGGCGACCAATCCGGGCATGATTGACGCAAATCACGAAACAATGCGCCCCTGCGCGCTATACACAAAAAGGTCGCCGGCGCCCGGCCGGGCGCCGGCGAAGGGGAGGGTTACGCTCATGAGCAATCGCAGTCGTTTCGAACGGCATTCGCCGCCAGGGGCCGTATCGTCTTCGCGATGGCTGCTCGTAGCGGCAGCGTTGGCGCTGTCGGTCATTGCAGGGTCTGCACAGGCGCAAAGCAGCGGCAAAAGCGGAGAGCAGGTGGTGGCCTCCGTGTGCTCCGGCTGCCACGCCAGCGGCAAGCTCGGAGCGCCGAAGATCGGCGACAAGAAGGCATGGAGCGCCCGCGCCGAGCTCGGTCTGACCGGGTTGACGCGAGAGGCGCTGAAGGGCATTCGGCAGATGCCGTCACACGGCGGCAACCCCACGCTCAGCGACAAGGAGATAGAGCGCGCCATCATCTACATGGTCAACGAGTCGGGCGGCAACTGGGTCGAGCCGATCGACACTTCCCGGCCCGTGGCCGAGCGCAGCGGCGAGCAGGTCGTGAAAGCGCAGTGTTTCAAGTGCCACGAGGAGGGCAAAGGCGGCGCGCCGCGCATCGGTGATCGCGCGGCGTGGATCCCGAGGCTGAAGAACGGTCTCGACGCTACGGTGCGATCGGCCATCAACGGACATGGCGGCATGCCGTCCCGCGGCGGCCTGGCCAATCTCAGCGATGCGGAGCTCCGCAACGCGGTGATCTACATGCTCAATGCCGGCAGCGCCTCGGCGCCTGCGAAATAGGCGGCGGTGGCGGCTCCGTGCCGCTGTTCAGCGCAGCGCAGACGGCCGCGCACGAAGGCGCACTGAGGCGACCGGCGGCCCGGGGTTGATCGACGTCAATCCTGCGCGCGGCGCCGTCCCGAAGGCGACACGCGGGATCCATCCCGGCCGCGAAGATGCCGTGACAGACCACGATGGACTTTGCCCTCTCTCCCCGGTCCCTGGCCCTGAAGGCGCAACTCGAGCGCTTCATGGACGACCTCGTCCTGCCCTCTCTGGGTGACTGGCATCGTTACGCCGATGCCGGTGTCTATCCGCTGGACGTCGTCGAGCCGCTGAAGGCCAACGCGCGGGCGCTGCGCCTGTGGAATCTGTTCCTCCCGTCGTTACGCGACGACCAGCCCGGTACCCGCCTGAGCAACGTCGACTACGCGCCGCTGGCCGAGTGCATGGGCCGCGTGCCCTGGGCGGCCGAAGTCTTCAACTGCAGTGCACCCGACAGCGGCAATATCGAGTTGCTGCAGCTTTTCGCTTCGCCGGCCCAGCGCGAGCGCTGGCTCGATCCGCTGCTACGCGGCGAAATCCGGTCGTGCTTTGCGATGAGCGAGCCGGATGTCGGCTCGTCGGACCCGACACAGCTGCAGACGAGCATGGCCCGCGACGGCGACGAGTGGGTACTCAACGGCCGCAAGTGGTTCATCACCGGCGCCGCGCATCCTCTGTGCCGCCTGGCGCTCGTCGTCGGNNCGGGCCTGGTGGTCGAACGCAACATTCCGGTGATGGACCATCAGGCGATCGAGGGCCACTGCGAAATCGTTCTTCGCGACGTGCGTGTGCCAGCCGATCACGTGCTCGGCAAACTCGGGGCCGGCTTCGCGATGGCGCAGGCTCGCCTCGGCCCGGGTCGCGTTCATCACGCGATGCGCAGCATCGGCCAGTGCGAACTGGCGCTCGAGCTGATGTGCGAGCGGGCGCTGGAACGTCGTACCTTCGGGCATCGCGTCGCAGACTTCGCGAACGTGCAGGACTGGATCGCCCATTCGCGATTGGAGATCGACCAGGCGCGTCTGCTCGTGCTTCGCGCGGCCTGGAAAATGGACACCGAAGACCCTGTCGAAGCGCGGGTCGATGCCTCGGCGATCAAGCTCGTCACGGCGCAGCTGCAGACGCGGGTCATCGATCGTGCGATTCAGGTCTTCGGCGCCATGGGTCTCACGCCGGATACGCCGCTGGCACGGCTGTGGAGCTGGGGCCGGGCGATGCGCTTCCTGGACGGGCCCGACGAGGTACATCTGCGTTCCATCGCCCGTCACGAACTGGCGCTCGCAAAGGCGAGGGGCGGCGCGAATGCCGCGCAGCTGAGGAAATGGATGCCGCCGCTCGTGTAGGGCGAAACGAATGACGGCTTGCCGGCAGCCGGGGCACATGCTTCTTCGACAGCCCCTCGAAGGCTGCCGCAGGCCTCATCTATCGAGCATCGGGAAGAGCGGGCCGCGGCAGGAACCCGCTCTCCTGCAACAACGCCCTCAGGAGCACGGAGTCCTCAGCGAAGCGGTCGGGGTCGTACTTGATCCGGCTTGTGTAGAACTGCGCCAGCGAGGTGATACCTTGCTCCTGCATGCGCTGAATCATCTCCTCACCCATGGCCCGGTAGCGCTCCCAGCCGCGCCGCTCTCGCTCGCCGAAACGCGCATCGATCTGTTCGGCCGAGGGGCGCTCGTAGCGCTCGTCGTGAATCCAGGCCTCGACGGGCAATCGGTCACGCTGCGCCGGCGACTCGGCCGGCCAGCCGACGACCATGCTGGTGACCGGCAGGCAGTTTTCCGGCATGTCCAGGAATTCCGCGATGGCGCCCATCGAATGCAGCGTGGTGCCCATGTAGCAGATGCCCAGCCCCTGAGACTCGAAGGCGAGCGCTGTGGTCTGCGCCAGGATCATGGCGTCGAAAGCCGCCACGTGCCAACTCAGGAAATCGGCGAATCCGAGGCGGGCCTGGCGTTGCGCCAGCCACTGACGCGTGCGAAAGGTGTCGGCGCAAAACGTCAGTACGAGTGGAGCCTGGAGCACCATCGGCTGGCCGAAATGCAGATCGGCCAGACGCGCCTTGCGCTCGGCGTCGCGGGTCTTGATGACCGAAACCATGTTGAGGTTGCCGCTGGACGACGAGCCCGCGAGCGACTCGGCCAACACACGATCGACCAACTCGGGCTCGATCGGACGGGCTTGGTATGCACGAACGGAGCGGTGCGCCATCAGCAGGCGCGACATCGAAGCAGCAGTCATCGGTTGCTCGCTGGATTGCAAACCGCGGGGAACAGCGGGTGGGCCGGAGGCCGATTTCGGATGAATGCACATGAGGGTAGCGCACTGTCG
>PLZH01000072.1:1896-19560 GCA_003152055.1 Burkholderiales bacterium | reverse complement strand
GACATCCCCTGAGTTGATGTCTCACGGAAGTGTTGCAGGTCTTTCGCGTTCGGCCAAGACCGCAGCTGGATTTCAGCGGTGAAATCCTCTCTGCACTGGTCGCGGTGCAAGCCCCTATATGCAGTGGCCGTCGTTCGACATCGTGGCACAAGCGATGGGCGGCTGGATGGGCATCACCGGCGAGGATGCCGATCACCCGGTCAAGGTTGGCGGCGGCGCTGGCGACACCGTGGCCGGCCTGTTCGCCGCCTTCGGCACGATGGCGGCCCTGTGGCACGCGCGCGGCACGGGGGTGGGCCAGTATGTCGACGTGGCCATGACCGACAGCATCCTGGCTTTGTCCGAAATGGTGGTTACCCAGTTCAGCTACAGGGGCGTGTCGCCGGTGCCCGTCGGCAACAGCATTCCGGGCGTGGCCCCATTCGGTACCGTTTACGTGAAGGATGGCGTGATCGCACTCGCCGCGCCGCACGATCCGCAGTTCCATGTGCTCTGCCGTCTGATCGACATGCCCGAGTTGATCAGCGACCCGCGTTTTGGCAGCGAGGCGCTGCGTTGGGAAAACAATGTCGCCCTGCGCGCACTGATAGAAATCTTCACGGCCACTCGCACCAAGCTTGAACTGCGCGAGCTGTTCGGCGGCAAGGTGCCGTTCAGCCCGATCTATAACGCGCAGGAGATCTTCGCCGACCCGCACTTCGCCGTCCGCCAGATGCTTCCCGAGGTGGAGCACCCCGGCAGCCAGTGCGCCGTGGCGGTACCGGGCGTGCCGGTGAAGCTGTCGCAGACGCCAGGGAAGGTGCGCCACCGCGCTCCGCTACTGGGCGAGCACACCCGTGAGATCCTTGCAGACATTGGCATATCGGCGGCTCAAGTGGAGCAACTGATCCAGGCCGGCGCCGTTTCTGCACAGTAACCGTCCGATGACCAAATCGCAGTCCCCTGCCGACGCCGTTTCCATTCCGGCACCCATGCGCGCCACGGCGAAATCCACGGCGACCCGACGCATTAGCGCGGCTGGAATTCGACACGAGGACAAACTCACTGCGATCTTGCGCACAGCTGCCCAACTGTTCGCGGTCAACGGCTACGAGGCGACCTCGCTGGACATGATTGCGAACCAGTTGGGCATGCACAAGGCCACGCTCTACCACTACGTAGACAACAAGGAGAGCATCCTCTATCAGTGCCTGGTCAAGTCCTTCGGTGATCTGGATAGCGTGATGAAGAGCATGGAAGACCGCAGCATCCCGGTGCTGCATCGTCTACGGCTGTTCGTCCGCAGCTTGGCCGTGGCGCAGAACAACGACTTCGGCCGCTGCCTGGTGCTGGTGGGTTCGCGCCCGCTGGACATCACGCCCAGCGGCAAGATCCGTCAGTTCCGACGCCGCCTTGATGCTACTGTTCGCGCCCTGGTCACGGAGGGCATTGCAGACGGGTCGATAAAGTCCTGTCAACCGTCTCTGTTTTCGGCCCTACTGTTCGGCGCGTTGAACTGGGTGCCACGCTGGTACAGCGAAGCCGGCAGTTTAAGCATCCAGGAAGTGGCGGACAGCTTCATGGACATGCTGACGCAGGGCATCGCCACGCCGCAACGCTGACCAACAAATCGCACCACAGGGCGNNACCGTCAAGTACAGAGCACTTGTGCCTCTCTGGTGAGTTTCAAGGCGTTCAGACCTCGCGCGGTGCTCGGCTGAGTTCGTTGTTAGCCGTGACAAGTGCGCGGAGCATACGCATGAATTCGACGCGCTCACCCTTTGGTAGCGGCTCGAGCATTCGCGCTTGTGCTCGCAAAACAGCGGGCTGGACGGCAAGAAGCAATTCTCGGCCGCTGTCGGTCAGCGTGAGCAGGCGAACGCGCCGATCACCCGGCGAAGCATCGCGCTGCATCAGCCCGCGCGATTCGAGGCGATCGATCACACCGGTGATGGTCGACGTATCGAAGCCTATCGTTCGCGCCAGGGTTCGTTGATCGATTCCCGGCGCCTTCTCGATCGCTGTCAGCGCTGCGTACTGCACGGGAGTGACCCCCTGCAATTCGGTTTCTTCCAGGAATATCGCCACAGCGATCTGTTGCAACCTGCGAATGAAGTGGCCGGGAAGGACGTCCAGATCGAGCGTCCTGNNACTTCAGAATCATCTTATCACTATACTTATGCTGCGTATACTGACGGTTAGCGTACAATTGCGGAGACGATGATGAACCCGGATCAATCTTCGCTTCCCGTACTGGTTGCCGGCGGCGGCATTGGTGGGCTTGCCGCCGCGTTGGCACTGGTGCGTCAGGGCTTCCAGGTCAAGGTTCTGGAACAGGCGCCTGAGATCGCCGAGATCGGCGCGGGCATCCAGCTCGGCCCCAACGCTTTTCACGCTTTTGATTCGCTGGGCGTGGGCGACAAGACGCGCGCCCGCGCGGTCTTCACCGACTGCATGGTGATGCACGACGCGATCGACGAATACCAGGTCGCCAAGATCCCTACCGGGGAAGCCTTCCGCAAGCGCTTCGGCAATCCGTACGCCGTGATCCACCGCGTCGACGTGCATCTGTCGCTGCTCGAAGGCGCGCAGGAAACAGGCGAGGTTGATTTCCTGACGTCGACCCGAATCGAACGCGTCGAGCAGGACGACGACGGCGTGACCGCCTTCGACCACAAGGGCAACGCTCACCGTGGCGTTGCGCTGATCGGCGCCGACGGTGTGAGGTCGGTCGTTCGAGCCCAATACGTCAACGATCCCCCGCGAATCACAGGTCATGTGGTCTATCGATCGGTAATCGATAAGAAGGACTTCCCAAAGGACCTGCAGTGGAACGCTGCCAGCATTTGGGTCGGTCCGAACTGCCATCTGGTGCATTACCCGCTGCGCGGCGGCGAGCAGTACAACGTGGTCGTGACCTTCCACAGCCGCAACAAGGAGGAGTGGGGCGTCACCGAAGGCAGTCCAGAGGAAGTGCAAAGCTATTTCCAGGACATCTGCCCGAGAGCTCGCCAGCTCATCGACCTGCCCAAGCAGTGGAAGCGCTGGGCCACCGCCGACCGCGAACCGATCGGCCAGTGGAGTTTCGGCCGTGCCACGCTACTTGGCGATGCGGCCCACCCAACCACGCAATACATGGCGCAGGGCGCCTGCATGGCGCTCGAGGACGCGGTGACGTTGGGCGAAGCGCTGCGCGTGCACAACAATGACTTCACCAAGGCATTCGATCTCTACCAGCGTTCGCGCGTCACGCGCACCGCCCGCATCGTGCTGTCGGGGCGCGAGATGGGTCGCATCTATCACGCCAAGGGTGTCGAGCGCCTGGTACGAAACGATCTTTGGAAGGGCCGTTCCGCCGAGCGCTTTTACGACGCCATGGAATGGCTGTACGGCTGGAACGTCGGCAACTGCCTGGCCAGGAGCTGAAAGTCTTCACGCCAGTGAAGAAGATACGGAGCATCGATATGCAAGCTCATGGCTGTTCTAGCGAATTGGGTCGTCTGGAAGACCTGCCCCAAGACTATCGCGACGAGCTGACCCAGCAGAACCTGGTGCCCCTGTGGCCCAGCCTGCGCGCCGTCTTGCCGCCCGGCGTGCCGACGCGCAGGACCCGTGCGACGCACTGGTCATACAAAGCTCTGCGCCCCTTGCTGCTAAAGGCCGGCAAACTGACCCCGATCGAGAAGGCCGAGCGCCGCGTGCTCGTGCTCGCCAACCCGGGCCACGGGCTGGAGAAGATGCAGGCGAGCGCCGCGATGTACCTCGGCATGCAACTCCTGCTGCCCGGCGAGTGGGCTCCCTCGCACCGCCATACGCCGAACGCAGTGCGCATGATCGTCGAGGGCGAAGGGGCCTGGACCACGGTCGATGGGGAGAAGTGCCCAATGCAGCGCGGTGACCTGATCCTGACGCCAACGGGCCTGTGGCACGAACACGGCCACGACGGCAGCGAGCCGGTGGTCTGGCTGGATGTGCTCGACCTGCCGCTCGTGTACTACATGGAGGCCAGCTACCACATCGACGGCAAGCGTCAGGCGGTGCAGCCCGGGCATGGTGACCGCGCCTACGCGCGCGCCGGCGTGGTGCCGACGCCGGTGTTCGAACGCTCGCGCAAGGCTTACCCGATGCTGCGCTATCCCTGGGTGAACGCGCGTTCGTCACTCGAATCGCTGGCCGCGGACCGACCAGGTTTGGAGGCAGTGCAGGTCAGCTACGTCAACCCGGAGACCGGTGGGGATGCCGAGAACATCCTCGGCTTTCATGCGCTGATGTTGCGGCCCGGGCAGGTGCTCAAGCTTCCCGTGCGCAGCCCGGCGATGGTGTTCCACCTCATCGAAGGCTGCGCTGAGGTGCAGGTCGAAGGCCAACGCTTCACGCTCGCCGAGGCCGACACCTGCTGCGCCCCTGGCTACACTGCCGTCACGCTGCACAACCGCCTCGCCGACAAACCATCGTTCATTTTCATTGCCGACGAAACGCCGCTGCACAAGAAGCTCGGCGTGTTCGAGAACCGCGGCTGACCCGCATTTCAAGCAATAACGCAGACGCGACGATGATGGCCCCGACTTCGGATGCAGACAGTGCGCGCCATCGGGTTATCCTTTATTGATCCAGATCCGTAAATGGTGGTACTGATGATGCGTATACTGATCGTATGCGTACGCGTTATTAGCTCAACTGAAAGACGACAACATGAACCTGAAACAGCAACTCGTCGGCCTCGCCTTGGCTGCCACCTTCAGCGTAAGCGCGTGGTCTGCCGACCCGGTCAAGATCGGCCTCGTGCTGCCCATGTCAGGCCCCTTCGCGGCCTATGGCAAGCAGATCGAGCACGGCGTCAAGCTCTATCTGGCCACCAACGGCGACACCTTCGGTGGCCGCAAGGTCGAGTTGATCCTCAAGGATGACAGCCCTGGAACCGCTGGAGACGTGAGCAAGCGTCTGGCGCAGGAGCTCGTGGTCAAGGACAAGGTCGACATCCTCGCCGGCTTCGGCCTGACGCCGTCGGCCTTTGCAGTGGCGCCCGTGGCCACCGAGGGGAAAAAGCCAATGATCGTGATGAACGCCGCGACCTCGGCGATCACGACCAAATCGCCCTACATCATTCGCACCTCGATGACCTTGCCGCAGAATGCGGCACCGATCGCCAGTTGGGCGGCGAAGAACGGAATCAAGAAGGTCTTCATACTGATTGCCGACTACGGCCCTGGCTATGACGCCGCAGGGCAATTCAAGAAGACTTTCACCGCCGCCGGTGGGCAAATCGTCGACGAAGTACGTGCCCCCGTGAGCAACCCTGACTACGGGCCGTTCCTGCAGCGGATCAAGGACGCGAAGCCTGATGCCGTCTTCCTGTTCCTCCCCCCCGGTGCGGGGACCATCGCGTTCATGAAGGGCTTCTCCGAGCGCGGCCTGCGCGAGGCCGGCATCAAACTGATCGCCACCGGCGACCTGACCGACGAGGACATTCTCGACGCCCTCGGCGACTCGGCGCTTGGACTGATCACTTCATTCCACTACTCGGAGGCGCACAAGTCGCCCGAGAACAAGGCCTACACGGACGCCTACTACCGGGCCTATCCGAATGATCGGCCGAACTTCATGTCGGTCGGTGGCTACGACGGCATGCACCTGATCGCCGAAGTGCTGAAGAAGACTCACGGCAACACCGATGCCGAGAAGTTCGTCGAAGCGGCCAAGGGCATGAAATGGGTGAGTCCGCGTGGTCCGATCACCATCGATCCGGTGACCCGCGACATCGTGCAGACGATCTATATCCGCAAAGTCGAGCGGGTGGCCGGAAAGCTGCAAAACGTCGAGTTCGACCAGGTTCCCGATTTCAAGGACCCGGGCAAGGAGTAAACCGCGCGGGCGCGGTCGACTCGACCGATCCGGCCGCGCCACCATGGAGTCGCAACCATGACCGTCCTATTCGACGGCATTGCCTCGGGCATGCTTCTCTTCCTGATCAGCGTCGGGCTCTCGGTCACACTGGGTTTGATGAATGTCGTGAACCTCGCCCACGGGGCCTTCGCGATGTTCGGTGGCTACGTTTGCGTCGTCCTGCTCAACCGCCTCGGAATGCCCTTCCTGGCTGCGCTGCCCGTCGTCGCGCTCGCTTCAGCGCTGGTTGGCGTTGTCCTGGAGAGAACGCTGTACCGACGCCTGTATGGCGCCTCGCACCTGGATCAGGTGCTGTTTTCGATTGGCCTGGTGTTCGTGTCCATCTCGACCGCGAACTACTTCTTCGGCGACCAGCAGCAGACGGTGCAGCTGCCGGATGGCCTGTCGGGCCAGTTGCACCTGCCTGGTCTCGATGTGGGCGTCTATCGCCTGTTCCTGGTCGTCGTCGGCCTGGTCCTGGCCGGCGCCTTGCAATGGATGGTCACGGGAACGAAGTTCGGCGCCAAGCTGCGCGCGTCGGTGGACAACCCGCGTGCCGCGCGAGGCCTCGGCATCGACGTTGATCGCGTCTTCGTCGCGACCTTCGCACTCGGCTCGGCACTCGCCGGCCTTGGCGGCGCGCTCGGAATCCAAATGCTGGGCCTCGACCCTGAGTTTCCGATCAAGTACATCGTCTACTTCCTGATCGTCGTCGCCGTGGGCGGCAGCGGCAGCATCAAAGGTTCGCTGATTGCTTCCCTGATCCTCGGCATCTGCGACGTAGCGGGCAAGTACTACGTGCCGCAGTTGGGCGCCTTCGTGATCTATGCGGTGATGGTGGCGACGCTGATCTTCCGTCCGCAAGGACTGTTCGGCCGCAGCGCAGCGAAATGAGTTTATTCACGCCATCCGCTCCGCTTTCCGGCCCCCTTGCTGGCTTCGATGACGGACCGCTCCGCAACGCCTCGCGCTGGCGAGCGCCGGAGTTCGTGTTCTGGGCGTTGCCCGTAGTTGCCTACTTTGCGTTCCCCGACGATTTGGCACTGTTGTCGCAGATGGCCATCACCGCGCTGCTCGTTCTATCGCTGGACCTCATCCTCGGCTACGCCGGCATCATCTCGCTCGGCCATGCCGCGTTCTTCGGGATCGGAGCCTACGCGGCAGGACTGCTCGCCCAGCACGGCTGGGGCGACCCGATCTTGGGGTTGGCTGGCGCCGGCTTGCTGGCAGCCGTCACCGGCTTCATCACCAGCTTTCTGGTATTGCGCGGTGCGGACCTGACACGACTCATGGTCACGCTCGGCGTGGCTTCAATGCTGTACGTGTCCGCCAACAAGCTCACCAGCATCACCGGCGGTTTGGACGGGCTGCAGGGCGTGGAGGTGAAACCATTGCTCGGGCGGTTCGCCTTCGACCTGTACAGCAAGACTGCCTACATCTATTGCCTTGTTGTGCTCTTCGTGCTGTTCTGGATCGCGCGGCGCATCGTGCATTCGCCGTTTGGCCTGTCACTGCACGGGATTCGCCAGAACGTGTTTCGCATGCCGGCGCTGGGCACGCCCGTCAACGCGCGCCTGGTCGCCATCTATACGCTGGGCGCAGCGTATGCCGGCATCGCCGGCGCCTTGCTGACCCAGACCACGCAGTTCGTCTCGATTGACGTACTCAGCTTCTCCCGTTCGGCGGAACTGCTGTTGATCCTCGTACTTGGCGGGACGGGCAGTCTTTACGGCGCGATGCTGGGCGCGATGGTTTTCATGACCATGCACCAAGTCTTGTCGGGCATCAACCCGCAATACTGGCAGTTCTGGCTGGGACTGATGCTGATATTCGTCGTGCTCTTCGCACGCGGCGGCATCATGGGCGCCCTGCGCGCGCTGTCCATGCGTCTGTCCCGGAAGCGCGCATGACCTACGCCTTGCAGACGCGCAATCTCGTCAAGAAATTCGGCGGGTTCGTCGCGATCAACGACGTCACGTTGAACGTTGCTGCCGGCGCCCGCCACGCGCTGATCGGACCGAACGGTGCCGGCAAGACGACGCTGATCAATCTGCTCACCGGGTTCCTCGAGCCCACATCGGGCTCGGTGATCCTGAGGGGCGATGACGTCACAGGCCGATCACAGAATCAGCGCGTCAAGCGGGGCTTGGCGCGTACGTTCCAGATCAATCGCCTGTTTGCGGACATGACCGTGCTCGAATCCGTCACCCTCGCAGTGTGCGAGAGGCGGGGGATCGGTGCCCGGTTCTGGCGGCCGGTCGGTGCGCATGGCGAGGCCATCGATGACGCCGCGGGGTTAATGGCTCAGCTGCGCCTGCTCGACGTTGCACATGAGCAAACCAAGGACCTTGCCTATGGCAAACAGCGGCTGATCGAAATCGCGCTGGCTCTGGCCGCGCAACCCCGTGTCTTGCTACTCGACGAGCCGGCGGCCGGCGTGCCGACTGGGGAAAGTCGAGAGTTGTTCGAATCCATTGCCCAACTTCCAAGAGACATCACCATCGTGCTGATTGAGCACGATATGGATCTCGTCTTTCGCTTTGCGGACCGGATCTCGGTCCTCGTGAGCGGCGCGCTGTTGACCGAGGATGTACCGGCGGTAATCGCCGTTGACCCGCGCGTCAAGGAAGTTTATCTGGGAGAGGCAAGCCATGCCTAAGCTGCTTGAAGTCGACGGCGTCTGGGCGGGCTATGGCAATGCGACCGTGCTGGAGGATATTTCATTCAATCTCGAGGCTGGTGCAAGCCTGGCTCTGCTCGGCCGAAATGGCATGGGCAAGACGACCTTGTTGGCCACTCTGATGGGGGCGACACGTCTGTCACGCGGCAGCATCCGATTCGGTGAGCTTGACCTGGGCGTCGTTCCGAGTCATCTTCGCGCGCATGCCGGGCTTGGCTGGGTGCCGCAGGAGCGCGACATCTTCCCGTCGCTGAGCGTCGAGGAGAACTTGACGGTGGTCGCGCGCCCCGGACCCTGGTTCTTGAACAAGGTCTACGCGACATTCCCGCGCCTTCAGGCGCGACGTGCCAACATGGGCAACCAGCTCTCGGGCGGCGAGCAACAGATGCTCGCCATGGGGCGCGCATTGATGCTCAATCCGAAGATGTTGCTTCTCGATGAGCCTCTCGAAGGACTGGCTCCGCTAGTCGTTCAGGAGTTGCTGGGGGTAATCGCGCAAATGGTGCGCGAGGGAAGTATGGCGGTGATCCTGGTCGAACAGCACGCCCATCAAATCCTCCCGATCACACGAGAGGCCCTCGTTCTCGAACGAGGACGCATCGTTCACCACGGCCACAGCGACGTGCTGGCGGCCGACCCCAGCGTGTTGGACCGCTGGTTGGGCGTCGCCTCGCACTGAATCATCGGAGGAGAAGAGCCATGACCCCACAACAGCAGGCGCTTGGCATCATTCGGGGCGAGCATCAAACGCTCTCGGCCGTGATCGATGCCTTGAAACACGTGGCCGATGACATGGCTCTGCGCAAGCTGACGCCGGACTACAAGCTGCTATGGTCGATCATCTACTACATCGAGGAGTTTCCAGAAACATTGCATCAACCCAAGGAGGACATGGTGCTGTTTCCCCGCATCCGTCGGCGCAGCAAAGATATCGACGACACGCTCGACGACCTGAGCCGACAGCACGCGGATAGCCGGCCGCATCTTGACAACTTGAAGACCGTGCTTGGCCGGATGGAGGCCGACATTCCCGGTGCCCTGCAGGAGTTCGCAGCCAAGGTATCGACCTACGCGGCGATCCACTACAAGCACATGTCACAGGAGGAATCCGTTGTTCTGCCAAAGGCGTGCGAGGTGCTTACCCCCCAGGACTGGGAGGGGATCGCTGCCAGCTTCGCCGAGAACAACGACCCCATGCTGGACAAAGCCGCGACGAACAGCGAATGGTTCCGTCAGTTCTTTCGCCGAATCGTGACCCTGGTTCCTGAGCCGTGGGGAGTGGGAGCACGTCGATAGGTTGAACCGCGCGTCGAGTGAGGCCTTGTCGCTCAGCTCGATGCCGGCCGCGTTGAGCATGCTGAAGCGCGCGCCGACAACTGCGTCGCAGACCTGCCAATGTGGCGCTTATTGCACTTGAGGTGGCCCTGCTGTTGTGAAGGAACATACGTTGACCAAGACCACCGTCCTTACCGTGCAGGTGCAGTTTGGCGACTGCGACCCGGCCGGCATCGTCTTCTTTCCCAACTTCGCGCGCTGGATGGATGCCGCCTCGCACCATTACTTCCGCGAGTGTGGTGTGCCGTCCTGGAGCCAAATCGACGAACCGGCGGGCTTCGTGGGCGCACCGCTCGTGGAGACCCGCATTCACTTCTTCAAACCCGCCACGTACCCCGATGTGCTGCAGGTTCATACAGATGTCGAGATATGGCGCGCCAAGGTCTTCATTCAGCGTCACCGCGTGGTGCGCGGCGCCACACTGGTCTGCGAAGGCCACGAGACGCGCGCCTTCTGCACCCGCGACGCCAAAGGCCACTTGAAGGCAGTGCCGGTACCCGAAATGATTCGGGCGCTGTGCAATTGACCCAAGAGCATCAATGACCATGTGGCACTACATCGCCCTGCTGCGCCTCGCCGGAGGCGACCCAGGCATGGTCGCTGCGCAATTGTTCCAAGGCCAACGGGCCGTCGACTTCAGCGCCCTCCTTGCTGCATCTCCTTGTTCAGGCTGGCCACCATCAGCCGTTCGTAGAGCCTGGGCGCCAGTCGCGATACCCACCATGACGAGCGTGACACGCTGTCGGGCAGCAACAGTCGGCGCTCTCTTCTCGCGGCATGGAAGATCTTGTCGGCGATGGACTCTGGCGTTGCCCGCACACCGACGATCGATTGTGGATGGCGCGCCGGAAGGCCATTGCCATCGAGCGCATTCTTCTCGATGCCAGTCTGGATGAACGAAGGGCAGACCAGCAACACTTTCAGGCCCAGCGGTTCGACCTCAGTGCGCAGGCTGTCATAGAAACCGTGCAGGGCATGTTTGCTCGCCGCGTAGCCGGTGCGGGCGATCAGCGGTGCGAAGCCGGCGACGCTGGAGATCGCAATGACCATGCCGCGGCGGGCCAAGAGCTCGTCCAGTGCGGCATGCGTGCAGTGCAGGGCGCCGAAGAAATTCACCGCCATGACGCGGCGAATCACCGCAGGTTCGGTGTGGGCGAACGCGCTGCGGTGCGTGATGCCCGCGTTGTTCACGAGCAGGTCGATGGCGCCAAAGGATTGCTTCGCTTCGGCCATGGCCTGCTGGCAGTCGTCTTCGAGCGTCACATCGCAGGCCGCGCCGATGGCTGCGATGCCGGCTTCGTGCAGACCGCTCAGCAGCGCATCCAGCGCAGCCACCTGGCGATCCAGCGCGACGATCCTGGCGCCGGCCTGGCCGAAGCGCAGGCACAGCGCCCGACCGAGGCCGCCGGCAGCCCCGGTGACGACGACGACCTTGTCGAAGAAGTCCCGCACGTTCAGCGCCAACTGCGTCGGACGGTGTCTGCGGGCCGGTTCATCATCCTACGAAGCGCGTGACGAACCAAGCTTGCGCGCCGCACGCCAGAACTCGAACACCTCCACCGAAGTCTTACGCGGGACATAGCCGAACTCCTCCTTCAGTCTTCTGTTGGCCAGCACCGGACGGTAGCGCAGGAAGTTCAGCTGCTCCGGCCCGTACTGGGTGAGATGCAAGGCCTTCAGCACCGCCAGCGCTCCTCGCAAGACCCAAGCCGGCAGCACCCGACAGTGTTTGCCGAGACGGGCGGCGATCTCATGGATCGTCAGCGCGCCGTCGCCGGCGACGTTGAAGATGCCCGTCGTGTCGGCCGAGATGGCATGCAGGATGCAACCCACCACGTCCTGGTCCCAGATGAAGACGAACGGACTGTCCGAGCCCTGGATCGCCAAGGGCCGTCGCCGCTCGAATAGGTCTGTGATCTGGTTCTTCACCGTTGCGCCGAGGATGGTGCCTATGCGAAACACGACCTGCTTCAACTCGGGGTGCTCGACGCGCCAGCGCCCGAGCATCTCCTCCACCAGCCGCTTGTGCCAGGAATAGGCAAACACCTGGTTGCCGCGGATGGGTGCGTCTTCGTCGATCCAGGCCGGGTTGTCCGGGTGGTAGCCGTAGGCCGCGCCGCTGGAGCTGACGATGATCTTGCGGACCCCGGACGCCAGGCAGGCCTTCAGCACGTTCTCGGTGCCCAGGACGTCCACCGAGTATTCGAACTCGCGGCTGCTGTGCTTGCCTGGTGTGACGATCGACGCGAGGTGCACCACCACCTCGGGATTGCAGCGTTCGAACAGCTCGATGAGTGCCGGCGAGCGCACGTCGAGCATCACATGTTCGACCTGCGGAGCGCGGCGCTCGACTGGCACTTCGCGCACATCCGTAGCGACGATGCGACCGACTGCAACGCGCCCCGCGGCCAGGGCCGCGACGAGCTGCGAGCCGAGATAGCCGCCCGCACCGGTGACGAGTACCGTCGCAGCGTTCATGCCGGTACGGTTGCGGCCGGTGGTCGCCGCGACCACCAGGTGGCCACGGATAGCCCCGCGACGATGTGCCAGATGCCCCACCAGGCGGCGACCACCGCCATGCCGCCGAGACCGTTGAAGAAGTTGAAGATGAGGATCAGCCCGAGGCCGGAGTTCTGGATGCCGCACTCGATCGACACCGCGCGCCGGTCGGTTTCGGGCAGCCCGGCGGCCCAGGCCAGCCCGTAGCCCGTGGCCAGCGCCGAGGCGTTGTGGACGAACACCACGCCCACCACCATGCCCACGTAGATCACGAAGTATTTCCAGTTGGCACCCAGCGTGGCCAACACGAAGAGCAGGAAGAAGCCGAGCGAGAAGAGCTTCATCGGCTTGCGCGCGCGGCTGGTGAATCCAGGCCAGCGGCGTGAGACCGCCAGCCCGGCCGCCAGCGGCAGGCCGAGCAGCAGAAAGACCTGCAGGAACATCTCCAGCGGATTCACCGCCACCTGCCGCAGGATGGCTTGTGCCGGCGCGTACTGCGCGCCCCAGAAGGCGATGTTCAGCGGCGTCATGAAGATCGCCGTCAATGTCGACAACGTGCTGATCGACACTGACAGCGCCGTGTTGCCCTTGGCGAAATAGGTGAGGAAGTTGGAGATGTTGCCCGCCGGGCAGGACGAGACCAGGATCATGCCCAGCGCGATGCTGGGGCGCGGCTGCATCAGCAGCACGAGCCCGAAGGTGAACGCGGGAAACACGACATGGTGGGCGAGCAGCCCGATCACCAGGGCGCGCGGCGTGCGCAGCGCGGCCTTGAAATCCTCGGCCTTCAGCTCCAGCGACACGCCGAACATGACGAAGCCCAGCACGCAGTTCAGCAGGAACAGCGTGCCGGGGTTGAAGTTCAGGCGGATCAGATCGATGTCGGTCATGGGCCTGGCCTGCTGCTCGACGCGTTCTACCCTTTGGGTTCTTCGTGCATCTTTTTGAAGTGGATCAAGCCCGGCGCCCACATGTGCTTGACCGGATCGACATCCACATGGATCACCGCGCACTTGCCCGATGCCAGTGCGCGTTGCAAAGCGGGCTTCAACTGCGCCGGGTCGCTGACCCGCTCGCCATGCGCGCCCATGGCCTGGCCGAGCTTGTCGAACTCGATCTCGCCCAGGTCGGCGTTGATCGTCTCGTCGGGGTCGAGGTGCTTGAAGAGCATGGTCTTGAACGGCCGCAGCATGAACTGCTGGTTCATCTTGACCATGCCCCACTGCTTGTCGCACAGCACGATGTAGATCACCTGCGCATGGTTGCGCACGGCGGTCTCCACCTCCTGCGAATGGAAGCCCATCGCACCGTCGCCGATGATGCAGCACACCGGCTTGCCGGGCCGCGCAATGGCCGCCGCCACCGCCTGCGACGTTCCGGCCCCGAGCATGCCGAACTTGAAGGTCGAGATCACCGTATTGGGCACGGTGACCTGGTGATAGAACATGGCCCAGATGGTGGCATTGCCGCCGTCGGCCACCAGCACCGAGTCCGTGGGGAACACCTCGCGGCACACGGCACCGATGTGCGCCGGATGCATCGGCACGGCCATGTCCTGCAGCGCCTTGTCCCAGCCCTGGCGATCTTTACGCATCGTCTTGCCATAGCCGGCCACGCGCTGCCGACGCGCGTCAAGCGCGATGTCGGCGCGGCGGCGCTCAAGTTCGTCGCCGAGCAGTTCGAGGAAGCGCTTGGCGTCGGCCAGGATGGCGAGGTCGGCCGGCTTGTTCAGACCCAGCATGTCGCCGTCGAGGTCGACCTGGATGGTCTTCTGCTCGGATGGGTGGCGCCAGTACGGCGGCTTGCCCCACCAGTCGGTTTCGCCCAGGCGGGTGCCGATGATCAGCGCGACGTCGGCGTCGTTGCGCACCTGGTGGTTGAGCTTGACGTGCGGCATGGTGATGGCCAGCGGCGAGGTCTCGTCCAGCAGGCCACGCGCTGCCCAGCTGGTGGTCACCGGTGCATGCAGCAACTCGGCGACGTGGCGCAACGCGTCGTAGGCGCCGGCGTGGATGATGCCGCTGCCGGCGTGGATCATCGGCGCTTGCGCCGCGATCAACCATTGCGCAGCGCGCGCGACCTGCTCGGCGGTGGGTGTCACGGGCTCGGTGTTGCGGTACTGGTGCGGCGCCCACAGGGCGACATCGGCCTTCACCTTGCCGTTCATGATGGTTTCCGGCACATCGACATGAACCACGCCGGGCCGCCCTTCGTAGCTCTTGCGCAGTGCCTTGCGCACGAGTTCCGGCACGCGATCGAACGAGGAAACGGCCGCGCTCCACTTGGCGATCTTGCCGATCACGCCGCTCTGGTCGAAGCACTGGTAGCTGCCACCGCGGTCGGGGTACATGATGCTGGGCCGGCGGGCGCTGGTGATGGCCAGCACGCGGTTGCCGTCGGCCTGTTCGACCACCAGGCCGGGAAGCAGGTTGGCCACGCCAGGGCCGTTGCTGGCCATGCACACGCCGAGCTTGCCGGTCAGCCGCGCATAGGTGCCGGCCATGTGCGCCGCGCAGGTTTCGTGGCGCGGCGTGACGATTTCGATGCCGAGCCGGTGCAACGACACGTAGAAGCCGAAGTAGGTGCCGTCGATGATGCCGAAGACCTTCTCCACGCCCTCGTTTTGCAGCATGCGGGCGATGACTTCGCCGCCAGTGGTTTCTGCCATGTCCCCATCTCCTTCTTCGGCGAGTGTGAATGCTTGAGCGCTAGCCCCTTACGATCCAGATCAACTCCACCTTCGAATTGCAGCGTGGCGTCGGGAGGGATCATTGCACGCGTGCTGCGCTCGCCCATAGCCGATGGGCAGGTGAGCCTGGCCTTGCCGCTGACATTGAGATGCCTGTCATCGGAGCAACGAAGCAGGTGAAAGAGATGATTGCTCGAGCTCGCAGCGCTGCGCCGGGCCTGATCGCGGTGCTTCGGCTGCTGGCAAAAGATAGGGGGCGGCCGATACAACTGGTCAATTGCTGTCGAGGGTACCGATGAGTGCCGCGGCTCGCGCCGCACCGAGGTTGGGGTCATTTCCATAAGCGCCGTCCAAGTCAGACCCAGTTGCAGCGTACGATTTGAAGGCAAGTCGTACATCCGTACGGAAGTCGAAGCAGGCACCGTGGACGGTCAGGCCGTAGGTCCATTGGGCAGACGAGGGTGGGGCTCGTATCAGCCACGGGACCTGGGGAATGTCCGCTAAAGCGGATTCGAATTCGTACGGAAGGTTGCTCGACACGCAGCGCCGCGCTCGTCGACAAGCTGCCGTCACTGCGCGTCCCAGCCAGCCTCGAAGCGCCCTGTATAACTCGACGCGACACGCACGGTTCCCGCCGATCCAAACGCCGGACCCCGGCGCCACTTGGTCGACCGAACCGCCAGACGGAGACACGGCGACCAGCTTGCACGGCAGCCAATTCCCACGGTGAGAAGTTCCGTCTCAGGCCTCTTTCGATGGGCAGACAATGCGGCAAGGAACGTCTTCCCGACGATTGCCGGGTGCAACATGGTGTCGCGATTTCAAGAACCGCTGTCGATCACTCCGACGACGCAGGCCAGACAGCATATGGATCCTGAGCACGCGCCGAGTCCGGCGTCTCGGGCGTGGCTTGCGCGTGCCCGCATGACCATCGAGGCTCTGCCATATCGAGCTGAAGCCTTGTGACTCATCGGTTCCACGCGGTTGCCGTCGTCGGCGCAGGCTCCGTCGGCAGTTTCTTCGGCGCCATGCTCGCGCGCGCGAGGCATCGCGTCACCTTGATCGGGCGTGCCGCGCATGTGCAGGCCGTCGAACGCGAGGGTCTGCGCTTGGACATGGCGGGCCGTATCGAGGCGGTTCGCATCGCGGCAAGCGTCGATCTGGCGGCAGTGCGCGGCGCAGACCTGGTGCTGTTCTGCGTCAAATCGACCGATACCGACGCGGTCGCGCGTCAGATGGCACCGCACCTGGACGCGGGCGCGCTCGTGCTGAGCCTGCAGAACGGCGTGGAGAACGCGCCGACGATTGCACGGCACGTGCGGCAGACCGTCGTGCCTGCCGTCGTGTACGTCGCCACAGCGATGCCCGAGCCAGGGTGCGTGAAGCACTACGGTCGGGGCGATCTGGTCATCGGGCCGTTGGACGCGGCGGCGTCGCGCGACGCCTCGGTCGCTACGACACTGCAAGACCTGGTGGACTTCTTCGCTAGCGCCCAGCTGCCCGTGCGCATCTCGATCGATGTGATGGCGGAGCTGTGGTCCAAGCTGATGGTGAACTGCGCCTACAACGCGATCTCCGGCCTCGCCCAGGCAACGTACGCGCAGCTGGCGACTATGCCGTCGATTCGCGAGCTACAACATGCCGTCGTGGCCGAAGTGGTGGCGCTGGCAGCGGCCGAGGGCGTGAGCCTGCCGCTTTTGCCATCGCTCGAAGCCATGGAGAGCATCGCCGGGGCGATGCCTGGCCAGCTTTCGTCGACGGCGCAGGACATGTCGCGCCGCAAACCCAGCGAGATCGACCATCTGAATGGCTTCGTCGTGCGCCGCGGCCGCGAGCTGGGCATTGCGACCCCGGCCAACCAGGCCCTGTACGCGTTGGTCAAGCTTGTCGAAACCGCCCATGGTGGGCGCTGACGAAATAGATCGATGCCGTCACGATCACCCAGCGGAGTGTTCGTGACGGTAGCGCTCGAGTCGCCGCAACAGGTTCCCGCAGAATTCGTGCAAGCCTTGCGCGAGCTGGGTCTTGCCGGGTCCAGGCCGCTGATGGGCAGGCCGCTGACCGGTGGTGTGTCCTCCGACATCTGGCGCATCGATACCGAGCAGGGCCCGGTGTGTGCCAAGCGCGCGCTGCCCAAGCTGCGCGTGGCGGCGGACTGGCGCGCACCGATCGAGCGCAACCTCTACGAGGCTCGCTGGATGCAGGTGGCCAACAAGGCACTCCCGGGCTGCGCGCCGCAGGTGCTTGGCCAGCATCCACAGCTGGGCGTGCTTGTCATGAGCTACCTGCCACCGTCTGACTACCACCTGTGGAAACAGGCCCTGCGCGACGGGCAGGTAGACGTGACGACGGCGCGCACGGTCGGTCGAGTGCTGGCGTGCATTCACAGTTATTCAGCGGCACGTCCCGAACTCGCGGCGCAGTTCGCTACCGACACGATCTTCTTCGACATCCGGCTCGAGCCCTATCTGCTCGCCACGGCGCAGCGCCACGCCGACTTGGCGCCGGCGCTGGAGCGCCTGGTGGCGGTCACCCGGTCGCACGCTGTGGCGCTGGTGCATGGCGATGTCAGCCCGAAGAACATCCTCATCGGGCCGCA
>PLZH01000072.1:242-1875 GCA_003152055.1 Burkholderiales bacterium | reverse complement strand
CGCGCCGCCGCGCTGCTGCCGGGTCTGCTGCTAGCGCGCGTCGACGGCAAGTCACCCGTCGAGTACATCAATGACGACGCACAGCGCGATGTAGTGCGGCGCGTGGCGGGGGCACTGCTGCGAGAACCGGTCGATCATCTACAGTCCATCGGCGCTGCCTGGCGTGAGGAGCTCGGACGATGAACGCTCGCAGTATCCGGTCGATCCACGCTCGGCGCGTATGGGACAGCCGCGGCAGGCCGACCGTGGAAGCCGAGCTCATACTAGACGATGGTGCGGTCGGTCGCGCTATCACCCCAGCCGGTGCGTCGAAGGGCACGCGCGAGGCGTTCGAGTTGCGCGACGCGACAGCACGCTTCGGCGGCCTCGACGTCATGCAGGCCGTTGCCAACGTCAATGGCGAGATCGCGCGAGCACTGGTCGGTTCCTCGGCCGACGACCAGACCGCGCTCGATGAGCGACTGATAGCTCTCGATGGCACGCTGGCCAAGACGCGACTGGGCGCCAACGCAACGCTCGCGGTGTCGATGGCCGCGTCCCATGCGGTGGCCGCGTCGCTGGGCGTGCCCCTCTATCAGTACCTGGGTGGACCTGATGCCACGTTGTTGCCGATGCCGCAGATCCAGATCTTCGGCGGCGGCGCGCATGCCGGTCGCCGCGTGGACATCCAGGACTTCATGATCGTCTGCCCGGGTGCGCACAACTTCGGCCAAGCGCTGGAGTGGACCGCGGAGGTCTATCGCAGCGCGGGCGTGTTGATGCAAGAGCGCGGCTCGCGCTTCGGCGTGGCCGACGAAGGCGGTTGGTGGCCCGATTTCACCACTAACGAGCAAGCGCTCGAAACGCTGGTGACGGCCATCGAGAGCGCCGGTTTCGTGCCCGGCGAGCAGGTTGCTATTGCGTTGGACGTGGCGGCCTCCGAGTTTGGCCGTCACGGTCGCTACACGCTCGGACTGGAGTCGCGCGAGCTGGACTCCGACGGCCTGATCGAGCTGCTGCTGCGCTGGATCGACAGGTACCCCATCGCCTCGATCGAAGACCCGCTGGCCGAGGACGACCTCGAGGGTTTCGCACGCTTCACTCAGGCTGCCGGGCACAGGCTGCAGATCGTTGGCGACGATTTCCTGGTGTCACATGCGCCGCTCATACGCCAAGCCGCCGCGATGGGCGCGGCCAACACGGTGCTGCTCAAACCCAACCAGCGAGGCACGCTCACCGAGACGCTGCAGGCTTGGCAAGTCGCGCAGTCGCTGGGCTATGCCGCGATCGTGTCGGCGCGCTCCGGCGAGACCGAAGACACTACGATCGTGCACTTGGCGATCGGCTGGCAGACGGGACAGTTGAAGGTTGGCTCGTTTGCGCGCGGCGAGCGCATGGCCAAGTGGAACGAGGCCCTGCGCATCGAAGAGCGGCTGGGCCCGCGCGCGCGCTTTGCGGGTGCGGGTGTGTTCGGGCGCAATCCGGTGAAAGCGAGAGGGTCGAGGGCATAGCAAAGGGTCAGTCGAGGTCGTGCCCGCGCGACAAACGAACGACGCTTCCCGGTCGAGGCCGTGTGTAAACGCGGGCGGTAGAGCGAGCCGAGCGCCACCGATCGACTCAAGACAGATAGGCCTCGACGCGGGCCATGTACGCG
>PLZH01000072.1:0-224 GCA_003152055.1 Burkholderiales bacterium | reverse complement strand
GGATGCCTTTCTCGATTCCCGCGATCCGATCTGCGTTGCCTATCTTCGAGATCTTGTCATCCATGACCCTAACCTGACCCTAACCGGCATTTCTCAGCGCTGCATTCGTAGAACGAGCCAAAGTAGTCACAAGCCCAAGTACCCATTCTCCCGATTGATCAGCAACGGGAGGCCACTTCCGGATGTCGCCAGGAGGTCAGTTCCACGACACGGAAGATGCCCAC
>PLZH01000230.1 GCA_003152055.1 Burkholderiales bacterium | reverse complement strand
GTTCTCGCGACGATCGTGGCGATATGGATGGGGCGCAGCCGTAGGCGTCGTCGGCGCGCCCGATGTCCCGATCTGCGCCCATGAGATGGGCGGACCCCTGCGGTACTCAAGCAGCCTTGGGTGCTGTCCCTGCTCGCAGCTTCATCAACATGAGCGCACAAGCGTAGACTGCAGTGACAGAGTTCCATAAGCAATCCGGGGTTCGTGCATTCGAATCGATATTGCTGGCTCTGCACCCGCGCGGGCTGTTGCCTATGCTTGACGCTCTCCACCGCATCACCCGGACGCTCGGCAACGCAGTCAGTCTGGACGACGGGCTGGCGGTCGTCGTTCGTGGCGTCAAAGCGCATCTGGCCGTGGATGTCTGCTCCGTATACCTCGTGGACGCGTCGGACACCAGCTTCGTCCTTATGGCGACCGACGGTCTGGATCCCCGCGCGGTTGGAACAATGCGCTTCGGACGAGGAGAAGGGTTGGTCGGCTTGGTCGTTGAATCCCAGCGCCCGATCAGCCTGTCCAATGCGCAGGAGCATCCTCGCTTTCGCCATTTCCCCGAGCTCGGCGGACGGGCGCACCACGCCTTTCTTGGCGTGCCGATCGTCCACCACCGAAAGGTGCTCGGCGTATTGGTCGTCCGTCAATCGAACGACCGCGCGTTCAGCCGTGACGAAGAGGCTTTCCTGACGGCCACGGCGACCGCGGTTGCGGGCCTCGCTCAAGTCACCACACCCGCGGGTGCGGAAACGGTCATCGGCAGCCGCGGAAGGCACCCCACCTCTGATCTTTTTCAGGGGATCAAGGGAGCTTCAGGCATTGGAATCGGAGAAGGTGTCTTGCCCTCTCCAGCGGCCGATCTCGACACCGCGCACGATCGCGTCGTTGAGGACGTCGAAGCGGAGGCGCACGCGTTCCAGGAGGCCGTATCCGCAGTCCGTGCTGAGTTACTTCTGAGTGGCGAGCGCGTTGCTGCCGAGATGCCGGCCGAGGCTCATGCGATGTTTGGCGTCTACATCGAGTTGCTGGACGACGACGAATTGTTTGCCGATACGCTCGAACGCATCCGCGCCGGCGCATGGGCCGGCAGTGCGTTGCGGCGCACGATCACCGAGCACGCGCGCGCGTTCGAGGAGATGACCGATCCCTACTTTCGAGCCCGAGCAGAAGATCTACGCGGGCTGGGGCGCCGCGTCCTGTTGCGCCTGCAGTCCCGCGAGTCCGAGCAAAAGAGGTACCCCGAGCGCTGCGTGCTTGTCGGCGAGGAGATCAGCATCGCCCGGATCGCCGACGTCCCCGCCGGTCAGCTTGCAGGCATCGTGTGCACCCATGGCTCTCCTTTTTCACACACGGCAATTCTGGCCCGCACCCTGCGCATACCTGCCGTGATGGGGATCGGCGGCGTACCGCTTGATCAGCTTGGGGGGCGCCGCCTTCTGGTCGACGGAGACCACGGCCGTGTATTCATCGATCCCGCGCCTGACGTTGTTGAGGAATTCGACCGGCTCATCAAGCAACAGAGCGACTCGGCTGAGGCCTTGAGCGTATTGCGGGGCTTGCCGGCGGAAACGCCCGATGGGGTTCGAGTCGCGTTGCTGGCCAATGTCGGCCTGCCATCCGACCTTGCCAATGCCCTTGACAGCGGCGCCGAGGGGATCGGACTCTTTCGTACCGAGTTTACGTTCATGGTGCGCGATTCGTTTCCTTCAGAAGATGACCAGTACCAGATATACCGGGAGGCACTGGCATCGTTCGCACCCAGGCCAGTGACCATGCGCACCTTGGACGTTGGGGGCGATAAAGGGCTTCCATACTTTCCGATTCAGGAGGGCAACGCCTTTCTTGGGTGGCGCGGGATCCGCCTGACGCTGGACAATCCAGGCATTTTTCTGACGCAGCTGCGTGCCCTGCTGCGAGCCAATGCCGGCATCGGAAATCTGCAGATCCTGTTGCCCATGATCAGCTCGCCTCGGGAGGTGGACGAGGTGCGTGGCTTGCTCGCTCGTGCCGCAGGCGAAATCGTGAGTACGGGCCAGCTCATGGCGGCTTGCAGGCTCGGCGCCATGGTCGAAGTGCCATCCGCCGTCTATCAAATGGACGCCCTGGCCAAGCGGGTGGATTTCTTCTCCATCGGGACCAACGATCTGACTCAGTATTTGCTGGCCGTGGACCGTACCAACGCACGCGTGTCGCGTCACTTCGATAGCTTGCATCCCGCGGTAATCCGGGCGATCAATGACGCTGTACGAAGCGCGCGCGATGCTCACCGGCCGATCAGTGTGTGCGGCGAAATGGCGGGCGACCCTGCGTCTGCCGTGCTGCTGATGGGAATGGGGATCGATGCGCTGAGCATGGCTCCGTCATGCATTCCCCTTGTCAAGCGGGCGCTTCGAAAATTCACCCGGCGACGAGCACAATTGTTGGTAGCCACAGCAATCGGCGTGGAGGATCCGTCCGAGGTGCATCACCTGCTGAGCGCGGCGTTCGAGCACGCCGGCTTGGGGGGGGACAGCCTCTGATATCGTCGACAGTGCTTCTCACGAAAAGTGGGGGAGAGGCCGCGCTCGCTGAACGCCAAGAGTCGCGGCGACATCCGAGCCTGTGCAGTCACCTCGAAGCCCTGGCCAGCCAGCCTCTCCAAGAGCGTCGGCAGTTGGCAGTACCCGAGCCGCGTTTCGTAGGGGCTTGGACCGGCAAAGCGGATCTCACCCGTGGGTCCCGCCAGGACCTTGAATCCGAGCTCGCGCGTGGGCTTGGTGAACCCGGCCGCCTGCAGTCGAGAAGTCTGCAGTTCGTCAGCTGGCCATAGATTCCGCCCACGAGAGCTGCGGTCGGAATGCTGACGATCAACAGCCTGCGAACGGATCCACTGCTGCCGAGACATTGATGCTTTGGATAGCGGGGCCACTTACCGAGGGCGCCCTGTCGACACCCCACCTCGACATAAGGCCGACGATGGATGGCCGGTACGCGATACCGAAAGACAGCTCTTCGAGTCCATGTCGAGCCACCCGACCGTCACGCCTTCTTGACCCAGGCGCTGCACCATCCGCCGACAGCCACCTGCTTGCCCGCAAAGAGCGGACAGCCACCGAAGGCGTCCTTGGGCTTGCCCTGGTAGAGCTGGCAGTTGCCGCAACTCTGCGTTGCGGCGTGCTACGGATACTTCGCCGCGTCTACCTAGGTGGTATCTCGCCTGTAGCCCAGGGCGACGGCCT
>PLZH01000012.1 GCA_003152055.1 Burkholderiales bacterium | reverse complement strand
GTGTCCTGGCCGCCGATGTCGAGCACCGTCGCGGTGCCAGGGTACATCACGTGCGCGCCCAGCCCGTGGCACAGGATCTCGGAGCGCACATGCTCCTTCGAGAAAGGTAGCCGCGCGCGGCCGTAGCCGGTGCCGACCACGTAGCTCTCTTCCAGCTCGGTGTCGAGGATGCCCTTGATCGGCGCTTCGACCTGGGTGCGGCGCGCCGCCGTGTCGGGAAGTGCGACGAAGGTGCGCTCCAGCGCGGCGAGCAGGTGCCGCTTGATCGAGTCGCCGTAGACGCGGTTCTCGACGTCGATGATGGAGCGGTCGAACACGTTGAGCAGGAAGTCGTAGCGCGTGCCGGCTTCCTTGGAGACCAGCTCGCCGGTTGCCAGGTACTGGCTGCCGGCGATGTCGCGGAAGAAGTCCGACTTGCGGTTGGCCCCTGGCGCGAACAGCGACGGTGCCTCGGCCGTCAGCCGCCGGAACACCTCCGCCAGCGTCTCGCCCACCGCCGCCGTGGCGTCGCCGAACTTGGCGGTGACCAGGCTGCGCTGGCAGGTCTGCTCGAGATCGGCGAGCTGCTCCATATACTGCTCGGAGCGGAAGTCGCGCTCGAGCTGGCCAAGAAAGCCATCGAGCGCGCCGTTCAGCGCCTGCGTGTTGCCGAGGGCCTGGCGAAACAGGTGGAAGCGGCTGTTCACCAGTGCCTCCTGCTTGGCGATGGCCGCCGCCGTGTCGTAGTTCGAGCGCGAGTTGGTGATGCCGCGGCCGAGGATGTTCTGGTTCTCGTCGACGACCACCGCCTTGGTGGTCGTCGAGCCGAGATCGATTCCGATGAAGCAGCGCATGGCGGCCCCTTCTCAATGCGCGCCGGCGAGGGCGGTGCGTTTTTGCTGGACCATCTGAAAATAGCTCTCGAGCCGGTTCTTCACGTTGGCGGCCGAGAAGTAGCGCGGGTCGACCAGGTCGGTCTCGATGAATGCCGCCGGCTTGCCGGTCCGCTTCTCGACCTCGCGCAGGATCAGCAGCTGGCCGGCCGAGAAGCTGTTGCAGCTCTTGATCGAGTTGATCAGCAGCCCGTCGGCCTGGTACTCGTCGATGTACTTGCAGATCATGTCGATCCGTGACGGCAGGTTCAGGTTGGTGTAGCACCCCAGGCAGTAGTCGGCCAGCGACTCCAGCGGATGCTCCGGGTCGTGGCGGAAGCCGAAGTCGTACAGGCCACCGACCTTCGCGTAGGTCGAGGACACGACCACCGCCCCCTCGTCGTAGAACATCTTCCAGAACTCGCGAAAGTTGGTCCAGTTGGGCGGCCCCTCGACGATCAGGCGGTACTTCTCTTCTCCCATCTCGCCTTCGGGCGTGATCGGACCCTTGCCTTCGCGTACACGCTGCTCGATCTCCTCGCGCAGCATGCGGTAGAACTGGGTCGCCTCGGGCGTGCCGCGAAAGGCGGTGAAGATCGGTCCGATGTAGTACACGGCGCCGAAGTAGCCGTCGATCGGCGACGGCCGGTTCTTCGCCGACTGCAGTACAGCCACCAGGTCTTCCTCGGCCTTCGCCGACTCGCGCATGTACTGGCGCAGGCGGTCGATGTCGAACTTGACGCCCGAAATACGTTCGAGCGTCGGGATCACCGTTTCCTTCAACTGCTTGACCACGTACTCGCGCATGTTCGGTGCGATGCGGCCCTCGCCCTGGTAGGGCACGTGCAGCATCACCGTCTCGCAGCCGTACTTGTGGCGGATCAGCTCGAACCACTTCATGAAGGTGAAGCAGCCGGTGTACGACAGCAGCAGGATGTCGGGCCTGGGGAGCGGCTCGCCGGTGGGGCCGATCTCGCCGCCCATCATCATGCCGAGGTCGGCCTTGACGTACGTGCAGACGTCTTCGCTCTGGCCGTCGCGCTCAGCGTCCATGATCATCTTGCCCGACTTCTTGCGCAGGCCGTTTTGCAGCGCGTTGGTCTCGGGCAGGCTGCGTGCGAAGTCGAAGCACATCAGCAACTCGTTCAGGTTGCCGGGCACGAAAGTCGCCGACACCTTGCGGTTGTTGGCGCGCGCCGTCGCGAGCTCCATGTAGTTCTTGCTGATGAGCTCCTTTTGCAGCCACATCGCGTCCTCTTTCTGGACCTGCGGCTTCTTCTTGCTCTGCGGCATCGTGACAACGGTGTTCATGCGGCACTCCAAAGTTTGATCGAATCGGCAAAGGTGCCGGACTGTTCCCGGATCGGCGCCATCTGGCCGGTGTTCTCGGCGAACTTGAACGCGGTGTAGGGCACCTTGTGCTGGCCAAGGACGTCCTGCAGCATCGGCCGCTCCAGGAGCGCGGGGTCGCAGAACGAGGGCGCGGCGAAGATCACGCCTTCGGCGGCGCGGGTCTTGACCTGCTTCAACAGGAACACGCCCTTTTCCTCGCGCGTGGCCTCGTACTTGGCCGCGGTCGTGGCGGAGCGGTGCAGGAAGGCCTTCGACAGCTCCTCGAGCGGATTGGCATCGGCCGGCACGTCGTCGAGCAGCCAGCGCGTGACCAGCATGAAGTCGTCGTCGACGA
>PLZH01000176.1 GCA_003152055.1 Burkholderiales bacterium | reverse complement strand
GAAGGGAATCGAACCCTCGTATGAAGCTTGGGAAGCTGCCGTTCTGCCATTGAACTACACCCGCTCAGCGGCGAGTAGTCTAGCCGCTGTCAAGGCCATGGCGGCAGCGGACAGCGGCACTGCGTGAAGACTGTCGACTCCGTCGTCATGAGCCGCTGGTGAGCTCGACGTTCACGCCGTCCTCGAAGTACATGCGAAGCCGGCGTGACGACGAGGCGACGCCTGCGGCGTCGCCTCGTCAAGTGCTGCAAGGCTCGTCAGATGTTGAGCTTGGAGACCTTCGTGCCGTCGATGCTGAGATTGGCCATCAGTCCGGCGTTGGTAAGCACGTAGCCGATCACGGGCTGCTTCATGGTTTCCGTATCGACGCTCGCGTCGGCGCCCGCCTTGATGATCGACACCGAAGCGTCGGCACCCGCCGTCCAGCCGTTGCTGGCGCGGAACTTGTCTAGCGATTCATCGTTCATGAACAGGATGTAGACGGCCTTGGAGTCGGCTCCGGCGAGCAGGCCGACCGAGCCGGCCGTCGTGCTGTAGTAGCCCTGGGTCTGGCCGTGGACCCGCAAGGCGCCTTGCCCGTAGGAACCGCCGACCACGAAGCCTGCCGACACGACCGACGGAAAGACGAGAACGCCCCTGGCCTTTTCCACCAGCTCGCGCGAGCCGGTAACCTGCGAGTAGAGCTTGTCCATCGCGCCGCTCACGTTCGCATCGATGCTGTTCCGCTTGGCCGACGGGTCGGATGCGACGTTGGGACTGGTCGTCGAGCAGGCGGCGAGGACGGCTGCGAGGCCGAGCGTCGCCAGGAAATGTCTTTTGTGCATGGTTGCCTCTTGGGTCAGGTTCAAAGGGACGCAACGGACTGAAGGCCGTGCGCCGAATCTCAAAACCCGAGCATCGCGGCACAAGCGACCGGGGTCAACGGCGCCTTGTCGGACTGCGCCGCGCCTTGATGACGGACGACGATGATTCGAGCGGACCTGCAACGCCGGGAATGCGTGCATGCGAAGCACGGACCGGCCGATACTCGCTCTCATGCCAGCGATCCGAACTCGCGCCCTGCGCAGCTACGTCGTGCGCAATGGCCGCATGGGGCCGGGACAGGCACGCGCCATCGCCTCGCTCGGCCCGGCCTTCGGGCTGCCCTTCGACGGGCAGCGACTCGACGCGCAAGCCGTGTTCGGCAGACGGGCTCCGCTCGCCGTCGAGATCGGGTTCGGCATGGGAGCAGCGACTGCCGAGATCGCCGCCGCGAATCCGGGCACGGACTTCCTCGGCATTGAAGTCCATCCTCCCGGCGTCGGCGCATTGCTCAAACGGATCGGCGAAGAGCAGCTTCGCAACGTTCGGATCGTCTGTCACGACGCGGTCGACGTGCTCGAGCACATGATCGCGCCGGAGTCGCTCGCCGGCGTCAATATCTTCTTCCCCGATCCGTGGCCGAAGAAGCGGCACCACAAGCGACGCCTGCTGCAGCCGCCCTTCGTGCATCTCGTCGCGAGCCGCCTCGCTGCAGGCGCGACACTGCACTGCGCGACCGACTGGCAGCCCTATGCCGAGCAGATGCTCGAGGTTCTCTCGGCCGAGCCGGCCCTCGCCAACACCTGCGCGAGGTTTGCCGAGCGGCCTGCGCAAAGGCCGCTCACCAAGTTCGAGCAGCGCGGCCTGATGCGCGGCCATGGCGTCTGGGACCTCGTCTTCGTGCGGCGCGATGCGCCGCCATCGGCGAGGACCTAGACCCTAGACCGCCCAGGTGACGGCGCCGCTGTACGCGGTCGCCAGCACGACGATGCCGAAGGCGATGCGATACCAGGCGAACGGCGTGAAGGTGTGCGTCGAGATGTAGCGAAGCAACCAGCGCACGCAAATCAGGGCGGCGATGAACGAAAAGACGAGGCCGACGGTGAAAAGCGGAATATCGGCCGCCGACAGCAGGGCGCGCTCCTTCCACAGGCTGTAGGCGCCGGCACCGATCAGCGTCGGCATCGAGAGAAAGAAGCTGAACTCGGTCGCCGCCTTGCGCGACAGGCCGAGGAGCATGCCGCCGATGATGGTCGCGCCCGAGCGGCTGGTGCCTGGAATGAGCGCGAGACACTGGCACAGACCGACGCCGAGTGCATCGATCGGCCGCATCGCGTCGACGCTATCGATGCGCGGCACGCTCTTTCGCCGCTCGGCCCAGAGGATGACGAAGGCGCCGAGGATGAAGGTCGTCGCGACGACGATCGGCGTGAAGAGGTGGTCCTGGATCACCTTGCCGAAAAGCAGACCGAGGATCACCGCCGGAATGAAGGCGACACCGACGTTGATCGCGAAGCGCTGGGCCTTCTGATCGTTGCCAAGGCCCGCCATCGTCTCGGCCAGCCGCTGCCGGTAGACGATCATCACCGCGAAGATCGCGCCGGTCTGGATCGCGATGTCGAAGACCTTGCCCTTGTCGTTATCAAAGCCGCCGAGCAAGGAACCCGCGAGGATGAGATGGCCGGTACTCGAAACGGGGAGGAACTCAGTCAGGCCCTCGACGATGCCCATCACTGCGGCCTTGCAGAGCAAGATCCAGTCCAATACGCTCTCCGACAAAAAGCTGGCATCTTAGCGACGCACGCTGCAGCCGCTCAGCGATCGATCGGCAGCAGCGTGATCGTGATGCCCGATTCGGTCACGCGAAGCGCGCCCGGCCGCACGCCCCGGCCCTCGAGGCCGGCGATGTCCTTCGGGCGCAAGGCGTAGAGCACCTGGTCGTCGAGCAGCGCCTTGGCGAGCGGCTTGCCGAGTCGATCGAGCTGGCGCTGCCAGTTGCCGGCAAGGCCTTCGATGGCGAAGCGCTCGACGCGTACGTCGACCAGGCGAACCGTGTTGTCGCTCGGCTCGAAGCGCAGCCCCTCGCTCACGAGCAATGTGCCAGCCGTCGACGACTTCACGACGCTTTCGTTGCCGACATTCAATGCAAGTTCGACGGCAACGCGATTGCTTTGCGGCTGCAGCGTCAGACGCGGCGAATCGACGCTGACGTCGATCGCATCGAAGAGGCGCTTGTTCACCGGGAAATGTCGTGCGATCAGCTCCTGCAGGCGCGCCTGCGGAACGTCGACGGTGCGCGGCACAAGCAGCGAGGTGCAGGCCGCGGCAAGGAGCGTCGCCAGCAGCGCGGCGAGTCCGAACGCCCGTCGACGACGCGAAACGAATGCCGCAGTGGCTCGCCCCACGCTCACTCGTCCGGCACCGCGTCGAGTTCGTTCAGCCACGCGGTCGCTTCCGAATCGCTCGGCGCGCGCCAGTCGCCGCGCGGCGAAAGGGATCCGCCCGATCCGACCTTGGGCGCGTTCGGCGCCACCGAGCGCTTGAACTGGCTGGTCTTGAAGAAGCGATACAGGAACGTGCGCAGGTGCATCTTGATCTCGCCGATCGAGTATTGGTGGCGCGCGACCTCGGGCCCGTCGGGCCAGCTCCCGAGCGACGCGTCATGCCACGCCGTCCAGGCGAGGAAGGCGACCTTGCTCGGCGCATAGCCGTAGCGAAGCACCTGGTACAGGTGGAAGTCCTGCAGCTCGTAGGGGCCGACGACGTCTTCAGACGACTGCGCCGGCTTGTCGCTCGCCGTTCCGGGAACGAGCTCGGGGCTTACCTCGGTGGCGACGATGTCGTCGAGAACGCGGCGCGCCGCATCGCCGACCGAGCCGCTCGCCGAAACCCAGCGGACGAGGTGCTTGACGAGCGTCTTCGGCACGCTGGCGTTGACGTTGTAGTGCGACATGTGGTCGCCGACGCCGTAGGTCGACCAGCCGAGCGCCAACTCGCTCAGGTCGCCGGTGCCAACGACGAGCGCTCCGTGCAGGTTGGCGAGGCGAAACAGATGGCTCGTGCGCTCGCCGGCCTGCACGTTCTCGAAGGTCACGTCGTAGTCGGGGCGACCCTTCGCGTACGGATGGCCGATGTCAGCGAGCATGCGTTCGCAACTCGGCCGGATATCGATCTCGTGGGCGCTGCAGCCGACCGTCTGCATGAGCCGCCGCGCCTGGTCGAGCGTGCGGGCGCTCGTTGCGAAGCCCGGCATCGTGAACGCGAGGATGTTCGTGCACGGCCACCCGAGCAGATCCATCGCCCGCGCGCAGACGAGCAGCGCGTGCGTCGAATCGAGGCCACCGGAGATGCCGATCACGACCTTGTCGATGCCGCTCGCCGACAAGCGCTGCACGAGGGCCGAGACCTGAATGTTGTAGACCTCGGCGCAGCGCTCGTCGCGCCGCGCCGAATCGGCCGGCACATAGGGAAAGCGCGCCACGTCGCGGCGCAGCGCCAGCGGCAGGGCCGTCGGCAGGACCAGCTCGAAAGCGACGGTGCGAAAGGCCTCGAGATCGGCCTTGTGGCGCGCCACCGACTGGCCGAAGGTGTTCTGCCGCATCCGCTCGCGCGAGACGCGCTCCAGATCGACGTCGGCCGTGATCAGGTGCGAGCCGTTGACGAAGCGCTCCGATTGCGCGAGCAGGTCGCCGCTTTCGCAGATGAGCGCCTGGCCGTCCCAGGCGAGATCGGTCGTCGACTCGCCGACACCGGCCGAGGAGTAGAGATACGCAGCCAGGCAGCGTGCCGATTGCTGAGCCACGAGCTGATGCCGGTAGTCGGACTTGCCGATCGTAATGTTCGAGGCCGAAAGATTCACGAGCACCGTCGCGCCAGCGAGTGCCGCGAGGCTCGACGGCGGAATCGGCACCCAGAGGTCTTCGCAGATCTCGGCGTGAAACCTGAAGAGCGGCAGATTCGAAGCCTGAAACAACAGGTCGTTGCCGAACGGCACGGTCTGGCCACCGAGCCGAATCTCGCGCGAGAGCGCGGTGTCTGCGGCGTTGAACTGGCGCGCCTCGTAGAACTCGCCGTAATTCGGCAGATAGGTCTTCGGCGCGACGCCGAGCACGCGGCCGCCGAAGACGATCGCCGCGCAGTTGAAGAGCCGGTGATCGACGCGCAGCGGCAGGCCGACGAGGGCGACGACGGGAATTCGCCGCGTCGCTTCGGCCACGGTGGCGAGAGCGGCTTCGCTGGCGTCGAGAAGGGCGCGCTGGTGGAACAGGTCGTCGCAGGTGTAAGCCGAAAGGCCCAGCTCCGGAAACGCGACCAGGACGGCGCCCTCCGCGGCCGCGCGCTCCAGCATCGCAACCGACTCGACGGCGTTGAAAGCAGGGTCGGCGACGCGCAGCCGCGGCACGGCGACGGCGACGCGAACGAAATCGTGGCGATAGGGATTGCGGAACGGCAGCGCCTGCTTCACCGGGGACGGCCTCCTTGCACAGCAAGCATGATGGCATGCGTTTCGCGGATCGGCAGCGCCGGCCGGTCCCGGGATGCCGCGTCGCCGTTATCCTGCAGCCTTTGTCGGCATTTTTCGCATCGAGCCCGCCATGAACATCGAACAAGCCCGCTTCAACATGATCGAGCAGCAGATCCGCACCTGGGAAGTGCTCGACGGCAGCGTCCTCTCGCTGCTTTCGCTCGTCAAGCGCGAGGATTTCGTTCCCGCCGCCCACCGCGCCATGGCCTTCGTCGACACCGAGGTGCCCCTTCCCCACGGCCAGTCGATGCTGGCCCCCAAGGTCGAGGCGCGCCTGCTCCAGGAGCTCGCCGTGCAGCGCCACGAGCGCGTGCTCGAGGTCGGCGCCGGCTCCGGCTACATGGCCGCCTTGCTCGCGCACAAGGCACAGCACGTGACGACGCTCGAGATCGTTCCCGAGCTTGCCCACTTCGCCGCCGACAACCTGCGTCGCGCCTGGGTGGGCAACGTGACCGTGCTCGAGGCCGACGCCTCCCAGGCACCGCCGGTCGACGGACCTTTCGACGTTATCCTTCTCTCCGGTTCCGTCGCCGAGGTGCCGCGTGCCCTACTCGGACAGCTGAAACCCGGTGGGCGCCTGGCGGCCATCGTCGGCCAACTGCCAATCATGCGCGCCGTGCTGCTGACGCGCGCCCCCGCCGGGCCGGGCGCCGCGGGTGCAGGCAAAAGCACTTTGCCTGGAGGCGGCTTCGCGACCGTCGAGCTCTTCGACACCGTCGCGCCGCGCCTCGTCGGCTTCGGCGAACCCAGCCGCTTCACTTTCTGAGCCGATGACGCGCTCGCGCGTCGCTGAAGCCCTAGCCCCTGGCGCAGCCTGTCGTCTGTATCTGGCATCAAGGTGCCCGCGGCACGCAGGTCGTCGCATTTCCGGAGTGAATCAGGTTCGTCTCGGCCTATAACCTCGCCGGCGGCATCGATGCCGGGTGGACCGAGGCCGATCCCGCCGCAGCGCTATCGAAAAAGAGAAACCACCGGGGGAACCTTCATGCCGTTCGCGCGATTTCGACCCCATCTCCTCCTCGCGGTGGCCGCCGTCTTCGCGGCGCTCGCCCCGACGACGCTGCGCGCGCAATCGCTGCTCGAGCTGTACGAAGCTGCGCACGCCTACGACGCCACCTATCTTTCGGCGCGGGCGCTGGCCGACTCGGCCCCCTATCGCGTCGAGCAGACGCGCGCCCTGATGCGGCCGAACGTCACACTGAGCGCCGCGGCGTCGCGCGACGCGGTCAAGCAGCCTTTCTTCGACAGCTACGACAGCAACACGCTCTCGGCATCGGTCAATGGCCGGCAGCCGCTCTTCAACCGCGCCAACACGGCGACGATCGCGCAGTCCGAACGCTCGCTCGAGTCGTCGGCGGCGGATCTCGACGCCGCCGAGCAGGATCTGATGCTGCGCGTCAGCCAGGCTTATTTCGACGTTCTCGGCGCCCAGGACACGCTCGAGACGACGCGCGCCAACAAGGTGGCGATCGCCGAGCAACTCGCTTCGGCAAAGCGCAATTTCGAGGTCGGCACGGCGACCATCACCGACACGCGCGAGGCGCAAGCACGCTTCGACCTGGCGACGGCGCAGGAAATCGCCGCCGACAACGACCTGGTGACGAAGCGGATCGCGCTCGATCAACTGGTCGGGCGCGACCGGGTCGTGCCGAATCAGCTCGCCGTGCCCATCGTGCTGCCGGTGCCGGGCGCAAGCGTCGACGACTTCGTCGCCCATGCCGCCGAGGCGCACCCGGCGGTGCGCCGCGCCCAGGTCGCGTACGACATCGCTGTGCTCGAGACCAGCAAGGCGCGCGCCGGGGCGCTGCCAACCGTCGACGCGGTCGCCTCGGTCGGCGGCGGGCGCAGCACGGTCGGCGTCGGCTATAGCGGCCCGAACACCGCGACAAGCGTCGGCGTGCAGATCAACCTGCCACTGTTCGCCGGATTCTCGGTTCAGAACCGCATCAAGGAGACGCTGGTTCTCGAGGAGCGCTCGCGCAACGACCTCGAAGCGGCGCGGCGCGGCGTCACGCAGGCGACGCGGCAGGCCTTCTACACCCTGCTGTCGGGCGCGGCACAGGTCAAAGCGCTCGAGGCAGCGGAAGCCTCGAGCCTGCTCGCTCTCGAAGCGACGCAGGTCGGCTATCGCGTCGGCATCCGCGTCAACGTCGACGTGCTGAACGCGCAAAGCCAGCTCTACCAGACACGCCGCGATCTGGCGCGGGCCCGCTACGACGTGTTGCTGAACACCTTGCGCCTGGATCAGGCGGCCGGTCGCCTGACGCCCAGCGACGTGCTCGCGATCAATCGCCTGCTGACGCCGTGATTCAAGCCGCCGCGCCCTCGCGTGCGCCCGTGCACACTTCTTGACGGAATGCACACGCAGGCTTGACGCCCGGCGTCGAGAATGGCTGCAACAGCCACGGAGACGCTCATGGCCCCGTCCCTGCAGTCGGCGATCGCGGCGCACCGCTTCGGCCTCGGCGAAGCCGATCTCGGCATCGTCGGCGCCGATCCACGCGCCTGGCTCGCGGCGCAGATCGGTCCCGCCGACGCGCCGCGCGGCAACGGCCTCCTCGACACCCGGCAGGCGCTCGAACTCGTCGCGGCCGAGCGCGAAAAGCGCCAGCTCGCCAAGAACCCGCCGCCCGGCATGACGGCCGAGCAGATCATCGGCGGCCATTACCGCGAAGTGATCGTCGCCGACGCGCGCTCGCGCCTAGCCACCGCGGCGCTGACCCGGCGCCCGTTCGCCGAACGGCTGCAGTGGTTCTGGACCAATCACTTCACGGTTTCGCTGCTCAAGGGCAGCACGCGCGGCCTGGTCGGCGCCTTCGAGCGGGACGCGATCCGGCCGAACATCGCCGGCCGCTTCGAGACGCTGCTCGTCGCTTCGACGACGCATCCGGCGATGCTGCGCTATCTCGACAACTGGCTGTCGGCCGGCCCGAACTCGCGCGTCGTCACCTTCGAAGCGCGGCGCGCCGCCCGTCGAGAGGAAGGGCCTCGTGTCAGCGGCATCAACGAGAACCTGGCGCGCGAGGTGCTGGAGCTGCACACGCTCGGCGCCGAGAGCGCGCGCCAGGGCATCTACACGCAGGCCGACGTCACTTCGTTTGCCGCTGTCCTGACCGGCTGGCGGGTCGGCTACGAGCCGGCTCCCGACGAGTCCGTCTTCAACGCCAACTGGCACGAGCCCGGGCCCAAGACCGTTCTCGGCAAGCGCTATCCCGAAGGTCCCGACGCCTTGCGCCAGGTGCTCCACGATCTGGCGCAGCATCCGGCGACGGCGCGCTTCGTCTCGACCAAGCTGGCGCGCCACTTCGTCGCTGACGAGCCGCCGCCGGCGCTCGTCGAGCGCCTGGCCGCGATCTACCTGAAGAGCGACGGCCAGCTCGCCGAGGTCTATCGCGAGCTGATCCGCAACGACCTGTCCTGGAACGCAGGCTTGGCCAAACTGAAGACGCCCGAAGAGTTCGTCGTCTCGACCGCCCGAGTGCTCGGTATCGGCGATCGGCTGTTCGAGCGGCAAGACGGCGGCAACGCGGCCGACAACGCCGCAGCCGGCTCGGTCATCGCCCTCGGCCAGCGGATCCAGGCGGCGCCCTCTCCGGCCGGCTGGAGCGATCGTGCCGACGACTGGCTCGGTCCTGACGCGGTCTGGAAGCGTGTCGAGTGGGCGACGCGAATCGCCGATCGCACCGGCCGCAGCGTCGACGCGCGCCGGCTCGCCGCGCAAAGCCTCGGCCCCCTTCTCGGGCCCGAGACGACGCAGCAGATCGAACGCGCGGCCGACGGACCGCAGGCGCTCGCTCTGCTCCTGCTCGCGCCCGAATTCCAGCGCCGTTGACCGATACGAGGACCGATCATGAACGCTTCATCTGCCGCCGAGCAGCGTCGATCGCAGCCCGCCGACCCGGCACGTCGCCGCCTGCTCGGCGCCGCGGCCGCGGCAGGTGCTCTCGGCGCCTGGTCGACCTTGTCCCTCGCCGGCAATGCGGGCCCCGGCGGCAGCCGTTTCGTTCTCGTCATCCTGCGTGGCGGCATGGACGGGCTCGGCGCCGCGCCGGCCATGGGTGACCCCGATTTCGCCGGCGCCCGCGGGCCCCTGGCCCAGTACGCAGCGGCGCCGCTTCGCATCGACTCGACGATCTCGCTCCACCCCAACCTCGGCGAGCTGCACGCGATGGTCGAGCGGGGCGAAGCGAGCGTCGTCCACGCCGTCGGCCTGGCCTACCGAGAGCGCTCGCACTTCGACGCGCAGCAGGTACTCGAGAGCGGCGGTATCCGGCCCTACGAGCTTTCGACCGGTTGGCTCGGCCGGGCGCTGGCCGCGAGCGGCAGCAAGAGCATCGCTCTCGACACCGCCGTGCCGCTCGTGCTGCGCGGCTCCTCGGCCGTCGACACGTGGGCGCCGTCCGTGCTGCCTGACCCTTCGGCTGATCTCGTCGCGCGGGTCGAGCGCATGTACGCCGCCGATGCCGCCCTCGCCGCGGCGCTCGATCGCGCCAAGCGGCTGCATCTCGACGCGGCATCGATGCAGGACAACGGCGGCGGCATGGCTGCGAAGGGCGCGCGTCCGGGCGCCTTTTTCGCGCTCTCGCAACGCGCGGCCGAGTTCCTAGTGCAGCCGGCCGGGCCGCAGGCAGCCGTACTCGAGATCGGAGGCTGGGACACGCACGCGAACCAGGTCAATCCGAACGGCCCGCTCGCCAACGGCCTGCGCCAGCTCGACGCCGGCCTCGCCGCCTTGCGCAGCGGCCTCGTCGCCGGCGGCGCCTGGCGCCGGACCGTCGTCGTCGTCGCCACGGAGTTCGGCCGTACCGTCGCCATCAACGGGACGCGGGGCACCGACCACGGCACCGGCGGCGTCGCTTTCGTTCTCGGCGGCGCGGTGCGCGGCGGCGTCGCGACCGACTGGCCCGGCCTCGGGCGCGGCCAGCGCTACGAAGGCCGCGACCTCAAGACCACGACCGATCTGCGCGCCGTGCTGAAAGGCGTGCTCGGCGATCACCTCAAGGTCGCTTCGCGCAGCCTCGACACCGACGTGTTCCCGGGCAGCGAGAAGATCAAGCCGCTCTCTCTGATACGCGCCTGATCAGCGGCCTTCGCACGCCGCCAGGCGCGGCGAAGACGCGCCTCTAGACCAAATACTCGTCACTTAGAGTTAAGTTCTGAAGTATCCTGTCACTTTCCGTGGCAGGAGAATCGCCTATGGCGCGCACGCTTGCGACTCTTCCCGCGGGCAGCCGGATCACCGACTACGTCAGCCTTGGCGTGATCACCAAGACGTTTCCGCTGGAGCGAGTGCGCGCTGTGCTTGCCGCCACGGGTAAGGCCAGTGAGCGCGAGCGCGACTTGCCGGCGCATGTGGTGGTGTATTACGCCATTGCCTTGGCGCTGTACATGCAGTCGTCTTACCGCGAGGTGTTGAGGTGCCTGCTGGAGGGGCTGCAGTGGCTGATGGACCCGGCGCTCACGCCGCGGGTGGCCGGACACTCTGGGATCTCGCAGGCGCGCACGCGGCTGGGCTGGGAGCCGCTGCGCCAATTGCACGACGAGGTGGTCAAGCCCATCGCGGTGGCGGCCACGCGAGGCGCCTGGTACGGCCCCTGGCGCTTGGTGAGCCTGGACGGCAGCACCATGGATGTGGCCGACGAGCAGGTCAACGATGAAGCCTTCGGCCGCCCCGGCTCGAGTCGAGGCAGCAGTGCCTACCCGCAGTTTCGTTTTGTCTGCCTGGTGGAGAGCGGCACGCACGTGCTGTTCGGTACGCGCATGGGCGCCTACGCCACGGCTGAGAACACCTTGGCCAAAGAGGCACTGGGGGCCCTGGACAGTGAGATGCTGTGTCTGGCTGACCGGGGGTTTTTCGGCTACGAGATGTGGCGCCAGGCACTCGCCACGAAGGCGCAGTTGCTCTGGAGGATCAAAAAGGATGCCCGCGTGGCGTGTGACAAGCGGTTGGCCGACGGCTCCTACCTCAGCCGCATCTATGCCTCGGTGAAAGATCGAGCGCGCCAGGCCAATGGGATCGTCGTGCGGGTGATCGAGTACCGCCTGGAGGGAGTGAGCGATGCCGAGCCGATCTATCGCTTGGTCACCACGTTGCTCGACCCGCAACAAGCCCCCGCANNCCAAGATCGTCCTGCGCAGCAAGACCCCGGACTTGGTACGTCAGGAGTTCTACGGGCTCATGATGGCCCACTTCGCGGTGCGCGCGCTCATGCACGAGGCGGCGTTGAAGGTGGACGTGGATCCCGACCGGTTGTCGTTCATCCACGCCGTACGCGTCGTGCGGCGCAAACTCCCCTCCTTCAACGCTATTTCCCCCTGTGCAGCGGAAGGCCTTTCAGTGAGCGCGTGCTCGAGGAGATCTTGCAGGAGCGCGTCGCGTGCCGCCGCGGCCGGCGCAATCTGCGCGGCGTCAAACGCAAGATGAGCAATTGGCCGCTTCGACGGCGTCACGCCAAACCACCGCAGCAGGCGATCATCATTGATCAGGCCATCCGGATAGTTAAGTGACGGGTATTGGGTCTAGACCCCGGTTCGGCCGCCGAGTAAGGCGGCGATCCGAGTCGCGATGCGCTCGGCCGCGCCCCGATGCGCGGCGGCGAATGCGAGTGCGGCCTGCGAGCGCCGGTCGTGCTCGTCGCTGCCGATCATGGCGACAGCCCGGGCCACGCCTTCGGCCATGGTCAAAACGCGCACCGCGGCACCGGCGGCCAGCGCCAGCTCCGCCGCGTCGGCGAAATTGAAGGTGTGCGGCCCCATGACGATGGGGCAGGCACAGGCCGCGGCCTCGATCAGGTTCTGCCCGCCGAGCGGCGCGAAGCTGCCGCCGAGAAGTGCCACGTCGGCAAGCGCGTAGTAGGCCGGCATCTCCATCATCGAGTCGCCGAGCCAGACGTCGGCGCGCGCCGCGTCTTCTGGCGGCGTCTCATCCCAGGTGCTGCGCCGCGAGAGCACGAATCCTGAGCTTTCGATCAGCTCGGCCACGGCGGCAAAGCGCTGCGGATGCCGTGGCACGACGACCAGCAACGGTCGCGGCGCTGCGATCACGCACCAGGCCGAAAGAAGCGATGCCTCCTCGCCCTCGCGCGTGATCGCAGCGAGAACGATCGCGCGCGACGACGCGGCCTTCCATTCATGGCCCTTGCCGATGAGGCCGGCGTCGGGTGTCAGGTCGAACTTGAGATTGCCGGTCACGCTGACGCCGTGAGCTCCGGCGTCACGCAGGCGCGCCGCATCGGCCTCGGACTGCGCGAAGGTCGCGACCAGGCTGACGAAGGCCGGACGAAGCAGCGACTCGACGCGACGGCCGCGGCGCCGGCTGCGCTCGCTCATGCGCGCATTGGCGAGAAGGATCGGCACGCCCTGCGCAGCGGCGATGGCGAGCAGGTTGGGCCAGATCTCCGTCTCCATCAACACGCCGGCGACGGGAGCGAAGTGGGCAAGAAAGCGGCGCACCGCGCCAGGCGTATCGAAGGGCAGCCAGGCCTGGGCGTCGCCCTCGCGCAGCAGCGTCAGGCCGGCGGCGCGGCCGGTGGCGGTGCCGTGAGTGAGGAGCAAGGGCCGATCGGGCAGCGCCTTGCGCAGCGCCGCGATCAGGGGTGTCGCGGCGCGCGTCTCGCCGAGCGACACGGCGTGAATCCAGAGCGCGCCGGGCCGTGCGGCTTGCGCGTAGAAGCCGAAGCGCTCGCCGATCGAGCTCGCATAAAGCGGCTCGCGGCGCCCGCGCCAGAGCACCCGAAGCAGATAGGGTGGCCACGCGATTCGAAGCAGCAGCGAGTAGGCGGCACGCGCCAGCCGAGACCCGGCCCGGCTCACGGCATGCTCCGCGCGGCGAGGAGGGGAGCCGCGGCGCCGCGCGCCTTTTGCCAGGCCGACCAGACGGCGTCGACCGTTTGCGCCGGCGCACCTTCGATTGACACCTGGTGAAGATGGCCGTGCCTTGCCTGCGGCCCGGTCCGCCAGGCGGTCGGGTGGTTGTAGATCTGAACGTGCGGCAGGTCGAGGGCGACGGCGATGTGGCTCGGGCCGCTGTCGACGCCGATCGCGCCGCCCGTGCCGGCCATACGGTCGATGAGCGCGTCGAGGCGCATCGCCGGCCACACGTCGGCGGCGCCGCCGACGGCCGCGGCGATGCGCGCGGCGCGCGCCTGCTCGGCCGCGTCGGACTGTGGCAACGCGATCGTGCCGCCCGCCGCGACGATGCGCCGTCCGAGGCCGATCCAGTGCGCTTCAGGCCAAAGCTTGTCGGCACGCGAGGTGCCGTGAATGAAGACGACGCGATCGGTTTCGGGCTTGCCGCGGGCCGCTTCCAGGCCGAACGAGGGCGGCGAGTCCATCGCGGTATGCAACGCGCGTGCGACCAGTTCCCGCGAACGATCGAGCGCATGGCTTTTCGGCTCGACGCGGATCGGATACGTCACCAGCCAGCGAGCCGGCCCTTCGTGGCTCGCGCCTTCGGTGCGATTGGCCAGGCCATAGCTCGGCCCGCGCGCCAGACGTGCAACGACGGCGGACTTGGTGAGCCCCTGCAGATCGATCACCGCATCGTAGGATTCGCGGCGCAGTCGGCGCACGAAAGCGCGCAACTCGGCCGGCGCGCCATGGCCGAACCAGCCGGATCGGGCCCAGCGCCGCAAGGGCAACTCGATCACGTCGGCGACGCCGCGCACCCGTCGCACCAGCGGCGCGAACGCCGGCTCGACGACCCAGTCGATCACTGCTTCGGGATGGGCGGCACGAATGTCGGCGACGACGGGCAGCGCATGCACGACGTCGCCGAGCGACGAGAGCTTGACGA
>PLZH01000281.1 GCA_003152055.1 Burkholderiales bacterium | reverse complement strand
AGGATTTGCGCGAGCAGATCCAACGCGTGCCCTGCCTAGGGGTGGATCAGCGTGCACTCCAGGCTGGCATCGGGTACTTCGGTTGCTTGACGAAGCCCTTGGCGCCGAAGACCTCGACGAGATCGCTGCCCTGGACCTGGATCACGACCTGCGGCAGATCGATCTGGCCATGGACGTCGAAGGCGATCGGGCCGTAGAGACTTTCGAACTTGATCTTTGCCAGCGCGTCGCGTACTTTTTTCGGCTCGATACTGCCGGCGTTTTCCATCGCCTGGACCAGCGCCTCGACGTCGGCCACGCCCGAGGCCGCGTGATAGTCCGGGTCGTAGCTGAACCTGGCCTTGTATTCTTTGGCGAACTGCTGGGCGTCGCCGAACCAGCGGTCCTTGAGCGAGGCTGAAGGCAGCCAAGCCGTCATGCCGAAAGCGTAGTCGGCGTCCTTGCCGAGCGCCTTTCGAAAGTCCTCGCTCGGCACGCCGACGGTGAACGAGTAGAGCTTGGGCGCCACAGCGAGGCTTTTTGCCTGGCGCACGAAGTTGAGGATCTCGGTCTCGTGGCCGGCGACGAGCACGACGTCGGCGTTCTTGCTCTTGATCTGCGAAAGAAGCGAGTTGAAGTCGGTGGCGTTGGTGCTGTAGCGCTCGTCCATCACGACGTCAAGGCCCACGGCCTTGAGCTTGGGCCGCGTCCCGTCGGCGACCGAGACGTCGAAGGCGTCGTCGGCGTAGAGCAGCGCTACGGTATGCGGCGCCGGCTTCAGCGCCTTGAGCATCTCGATCGTGCTGCCGAAGTAGTTGCTCGCCGGTGCCAGTGTGCCGAAGATGTACTTGAAATCACGGGCGAAGATCTGGTCCGACGCGCCGCCGCCCTGGGCCATCGGCACCTGGTACTTTTCCGAGACCGCCGAGTCGGCGAGCGCGAAGTTGCTGGCGAACGGCCCGAGCAGCAGGCTGACCTTGTCCTGTGACACGAGCTGCGTGTACTGGCGAACGCTCAGGTTGACGTCGGACTGGTTGTCGTAGAGCTTGAGCGCGAGCTTGTACGACTGGCCACCGACCTTGGCGCCGCCGGCGGCATTGATCTTGTCGATCGCGATCTGGTAGGCGTCGCGATAGTAGCGCCCGGTGTTGGCCACGGGGCCGGTCAGTTGCACCGAAGCGCCGAGGACGACCTCCTGCGCCAGCGCGGGGCCGGCCGCAAGAAGGCCGGCCGCGAGCGCGGCAGCGAACACGCGAGAAGGGCTGGATGGCATGGCGGGGCTTTCCGAAAGGAGCACAGAGGGGCTGGCAGCGGGTCGACCTTGGCGCGGGCGGCGTACCGCGGGGCGCCCGGCGGTCCGCGAGTCGACGCAGCTGGCAGTCTAGCGGGGCGCGACCGTTTCGCGCCCCGAACTTTCCCAGGGCAGCATGAGGGCGAGCAGGAGGAGCTTCTCGAATTGCGGCCCTAATCCGGCGACGATGGCTTGCGGGTCGGCGCAGAGCGCTTCGTCGGTGATGAGGCCGAACTGCACGCCGCCGCCGTACGAGAGGATGCTGACGCCGACGCCGATATCACCCGACGCCGGCACCCAGAACATCGTCTGCTTCAGCGTCGAACCGCAGAACTTCAGTGGCACCGCTGGGCCCGGCACGTTCGTCATCACCGCCGTCGCCTTTTTCGCGAAGAGACCGAGGATCGCGTCCTGCACCGGCTTGGCCATCTGGCCGGCCACCGCCAGCACGGCAAAGGCGAGCAGCGGCTGGTAGCTCGCCTTGAGTGCCGCCATGCGTGCCCGCACGGCAAAGACGCGCGCCACCGGATTGGCGATGCCGATCGGCAGGACCAGCGGCGCGAGGCCGAAACGGTTGCCGAGCTTCCAGGCGTCCTCGAGCGGGCGCAGGTTGACCGGCACCATGGCCCGGATCTCCTTGCCTGCGGGATCGTCGCCCTGCTCGCGCAGCCAGTCGCCGATGGCACCCGAGACGCTGGCGAGCAGGACGTCGTTGATGGAGCAGCCGAGCGCCTTGCCGATTGCCTTGACCTGGTCGAGCGCGATCGGCTCGCCCCAGGCGACGCGCTTCTTGCCGTTCAGCTTGCCCTTGAGCAGGGTCGGCGAGTCGTCGGCCATCATCGCCATCGAGGCGACGTCGCCCAGCGCCCTGGCCGCCGTCCGTGCGCCGTCGATCGAAGCGGCGAGGCCTTGCTGCGGATCGGCCAGCGCATCGAGGGCGCCGGCGATACTCGCTTCGACGAAGCCGGCCGCCTTCGCCGACAGGCCGCCGAGCGGCTTCAGCACGGCCTCTGCGAGCCAGTCGCCGCCAGTCCCATCGCCCGCCTTCGGCGCCCGGCGCCTGCGGCTCGGCGGATCGCTGCCGCCGTCGGTGATCGTCATCATGACCGAGATGAGGGCGATGCCGTCGCCGATGCAGTGATGGACCCGGACGACGAGGGCGCTGCCGCCTTCGTAGTTCTCGATCAGATGGAACTGCCAGAGCGGCCGCGCCGCGTCGAGCGGCGTCGTCGCGAGCTCGCCGACGCGTGCCTGCAGGGCCTCGCGCTCGCTTTGCCCTTTGCCGCGAGCGAGCTTTTCGCGGACGACGTGCCGGTGGATGTCGAAGGCATCGTCATCGACCCAGGCCACGCCGTCCGCGTCGCGGGTGACGCGCTGCCGAAAGCGCTCGTGCTTGAGAAGCTTGTCCATGACACGTCGGCAAAGCGTCTCGTACGCCACCTTCGGATGCAGCAGCCAGACGCCGACGATCATCATCAGGTTGACGTCGTTGTCCATGCGCAGCCATGCGGTGTCCACGCGCGACATGCGCTCTCGGGCAGCGATTGGCATGATGGGCGGCTGAGTAGAAGAGCAAGGAAGATGCTGGGTAACATCGGTGCCGTCAATCGCGACTTCACCCGATCCCGAGACTTCGAAAGACAACGATGGCAGACCTCAAGGCACAGTTCGAGCAGGCGATGGCGGACTCGAAGAACCTCCCCGAGAAGCCCGACAACATGACGCTGCTCAAGCTCTATGCGCTCTACAAGCAGGCCTCGGGCGGCGACGCCGACGGCAAGCGCCCGGGCTTCGGCGACATGGTCGGCCGCGCCAAGTGGGACGCCTGGAACGGCCTCAAGGGCAAGTCGAGCGAAGAAGCGATGCAGGAGTACGTCGATCTCGTCGAGTCGCTGAAGTAGCCGGCCGCTACTTCTTCCTCGCTTTCGCTGCGGTCTTCGCCGCACGTTTTGCATTCGTCAAGGGCTTGCTGCTCGCGCTGTCGGCAAGCAGGGCATCGAGGTTTTCCTCGATCTCCGACTCGATGCGCTGGCGAAAGGCGCCGATCAGGAGCCCTAGCCTGGCCGTGAGATTGAACGAATCCGCGGCGACGACGAGGCGCCCGTTGACGCCGGCGCGCCTGAACTCGACCACGTCTTTGTCATCGCCTTCGAACACCGTGCATTCCATGCCGAACTTCTGCTCGGCCACCTCGGCCCATTTCCAGGCCATCTTGCGCGCCCTGGCCAGGCCGAGCCGATGATCGCGATGGATAAGGATGTCGGCCATGGTCGATGTCTCGTCGAACGCTTGTCGGATATCAGCTTGCCAGCGCGGCGCGCCGCTCGGCCTTCGGCAGCGCCGCGAGGCGCCTGACCTCGGCATAGAAGCGCGGAAAATTCCTGCCTTCGCGGTCAAAGAGCTTCTCGAACCCGGGCACCAGCCCGGTGTAGCTCGCGAGGACGCCGAACGAGGCGTTGTCGGCCCGCGCGAACCAGCCGTCGTAGCCCGCGTAGCCGTTCCAGCGCGTCGCCTTCATCGTCGCGTAGTCGGCGCGCACGCGCGCGAGCAGCGCCGCCTTGTCTTCGCGCTTGGCGGCGTCGCTGGCCGGGCTCGCGTAGAGGGCCGTGAACTCGCTGCGATAGCGATCCGTCAGCTCGTGAAAATCGGTGCGACGCGCTTCGGCGCGCGCGTACTCGGCGCGCGCGTCCGGGCTCGCACGCCCTGCAAGCCAGCGCTCGGCGCCGACCGTTTCCACCGCCGTCGCGAACGATTCGTTGAAGAGCGTGTCGCCCGGCGCGAACGCGACCTGGTGCGCCAGCTCGTGGAAGACGAGTCGCGCCAGTTCGCCCTCGGGATAGTCGATGAAGGTGTTGAGCAGCGGATCGGCGAGCCAGCCCGACTGCGGCAGGCGGCCGAGCGTCGAGTACGCCGGCACCGGATAGACGGCAACGTCGAGGCCTTCGCTGCGCAGCTGCGCCGCCAGCGCCTCGGCGCCGGCACGGTCGTAGTANNTCGGCGTAACGGCGATAGCTCGCGTTGTCGGGCTCTCCGAGATCGGAGACGGCGAAGTCGCGAATGCGCTGCGAGAGCTCGAGCGTGGCCTTCAGCCTGGCGCTGATGTCGGGATCCGCGAGCCATTGCCGGACCGGTCTTGCGGCCTCGACGAGGTTGAGATGCCCGGTCACCGATTGCGCGTAGTAGCCGATCGTGCTGCAGCCCGAGGTGAGGCAGACCGTCGCGCCGGCGAGCGCCGCCGTCGCGAGAAGACCGCCGAGACCGAGGCTTGCCATCAGCCAGCCGCGCTTCACCGCGTCGCGCGCTCGGCCGGCTCGACCTCGACGAGACAGTCGTAGAAGCTCGGCGCGCGGCCGATGTCGGTGAGGCCCTGGTGCGTCAGCTCGTTGACGTTGCGGCCGTCGGATGAGAGCTTCTTCCACCAGATGCCGAGGCCGTTGACGACGCCCGGCCGCGCCCGCGCGCCGACGATCGCCTTGCACGAAATGTTGTCGCGGTCGTTGAAGATGCGCACGACCTGCCCCGTCGCGATGCCGCGCGCCCTGGCATCGGCGTCGGCGATCTCGACGACTGGCTCGCCCTCGATGCCGCGCAGGCTCTTGACGTTGACGAAGCTCGAGTTGAGGAAGTTGCGCTCCGGCGGCGAGATCATGGCCAGCGGATAGCGCGCCGCCAGGGCGGGGCTGCTCGTCGGCGATTCATAATTCGGCACGTAGTCGGGCACGCCGTAGCCGGGCGCGTCGATGCGGCACTTGCCGCCCGGCGTCTGAAAGTTCCCGTCGGCGAACGGCGCCTCGGCGATGTCGAGCTTCACCCAGCCGTGCTCGCGCAGCGCCGCGAAATCGATGCCCCCTTCGCGGGCCGGACGAAATGCCGTGCGGGCCAGGGCTTCATCGCTCTCGACGAAGCACGGATCGAGAGATCCCATGTGCACGGCGAGCTCGCGAAAGATCACGATCGCCTCTGCGCTGGCACCGTTCGGCCCGGCGATGGCGCTCAACCGTGCCGCGATGTCGCCAAGCGCATCGTCCCAGCGCACTCGCTCGAACCGCCCGCTTCCCTTCGGACCGACGCGCTTCAGCGGATGCAGCACCCGCTCGGCGTGATAGGTGCGCTCGGTGTAGCGCGAGACCTTGGTGCAGAGTGCGCCGTGCGTTGGCGGATGATCGGGATGGCCCTGCACTTTCACGGCGCGGCCGTTTTCGACCGTCACCTGCATCGCGCAGGTATCCGGGCGATCGTGCGGACAGGCGGCGCGCACGAGGGTCACAGTCATAGCGAAATGATGGCACATGACGCCGACGCGGGGGTTGCGGAGTCCGCAAGGCGGTGGGCGGATGGCCGGCGGTGCTTCGCTGTAGAGGCCGCGCGCCCGCGCCTTTGCTCGCCAGCGCCTGTAGCTCAGACACCCGCCATCGCCCTGCAACCCCCCTCGTTGCCCGGGTAAACTGCCCGGCTTCGGGAGTTCGCCATGCAAGTCATCGAGTCCATCCTCGCCGACGCGACGCAGATCGCCGCGTTGCGCCGAGACATCCACGCCCATCCCGAGCTCTGCTTCGAGGAAAAACGCACCTCGGACCTCATCGCCAAGCAGCTCACCGACTGGGGCATCCCGATCCACCGCGGCCTGGGCACGACCGGCATCGTCGCGATCCTTAAGAGCGGCACGAGCGATCGCGCCGTCGGCCTGCGTGCCGACATCGACGCCCTGCCGATCACCGAGCACAACCAGTTCCCGCACAAGAGCACGGCGCCGGGCAAGATGCACGCGTGCGGCCACGACGGCCACACGGCGATGCTGCTCGCGGCGGCCAAGCACCTGTCGAAGCACCGCAACTACGACGGCACGGTCTACCTCATCTTCCAGCCGGCCGAAGAAGGCGGCGGCGGTGCCCGCGAGATGATCAAGGACGGGATCTTCGAGAAGTTCCCGATGGAAGCGGTGTTCGGCGCGCACAACTGGCCGGGCATGAAAGCCGGCCAGTTCGCGCTGAAGAGCGGGCCGGCCTTCGCTTCGAGCAACGAGTTCAGGATCGTCATCCACGGCAAGGGCTCGCACGCGGCGATGCCACACAACGGGATCGATCCGGTGCCGGTCGCCTGCCAGATGGTGAGCGCGTTCCAGACCATCATCAGCCGCAACAAGCGGCCGATCGACGCCGGAGTCATCTCGGTGACCATGATCCACACCGGCGAAGCGACCAATGTCGTTCCCGAAAGCTGCGAGATCCGGGGCACCGTTCGTACCTTCACGCTCGAGGTGCTCGACCTCATCGAGCAACGCATGAAGGTGGTGGCCGAGAACACCTGCGCCGCCTTCGAGGCGAGCTGCGAATTCGAGTTCCGGCGCAACTACCCGCCGACGATCAACCACGCGGCCGAGACCGAGTTCGCACGCAAGGTGATGATCGAGATGGTCGGCGCCGACAACGTGCACGAATTCGAGCCGACGATGGGCGCCGAAGACTTCAGCTACTTCCTGCTCGAAAAGCCCGGCTGCTACTTCCTCATCGGCAACGGCGACGGCGCGCACCGCGAAGGCGGCCACGGCATGGGCCCGTGCATGCTGCACAACCCGAGCTACGACTTCAACGACGAGCTCATCCCGCTCGGCGGCTCGCTCTGGGTGCGCCTGGCTGAGGCGTGGCTGGCGCAGAGGTGTTGAGCCGATGAGCGCGGCCCGGTTCTTCTCTCAAACTTACGGCGAAGCGCGCGAGAAATTCTTCGGCGCGGCGCGCCTGCGGGGGCTCGGTGTCGAGACGCACGTCCACCCGCTGCCCGGCCGCGACGGCGAGATGCTGGCGATGGATGTCGCCCGCGACGGCCCGCGCAATGCGCCATCGCTGCTGGTCGTCAGCAGCGCCTGCCACGGCGTCGAGGGCTTCTGCGGCTCGGGTGTGCAGGTGGCCCTGCTCGAGAACTCCGCCTGGCATGAGGCAACGCAGGACGCCGGCGTCGCCGTGCTCTATATCCACGGCCTCAACCCCTACGGCTTTTCTTGGTGGCGGCGAACGACCAACGAGAACGTGGATCTCAACCGCAACTTCCGCAACTTCTCGGCGGAACCGCCGCGCAACGCGAGCTACGACGAGATCGCCGGGATGATCGTCCCCGAAGTCTGGCCGCCCGACGAAACGACGGCGGCGAAGTTCGACCGCTACGTCGCCGAGCGCGGCGAGAAGGCCTTGCAGCAAGCCGTCTCGAGCGGCCAATACCACCACCCGAAGGGCCTCTTCTTCGGCGGCACGTCGCCGACCTGGAGCCACGACACGCTGCGCCACGTGCTGCGCGACCATGGCACGCGCTGCGCGAAGCTGGCCTGGATCGACCTGCACACCGGCCTCGGCCCGAATGGCCACGGCGAGCGCATCTTCGCCTGCCGCGACGACGCCGCGGCCTATGCCCGCGCCAAGGCCTGGTGGGGCGAGGTGACCTCGATCTACGACGGCTCATCGACCTCGGCGCTGCTCACCGGCCTGATGTGGCTGGCCGCCTACGAGGAATGCGCCCAGGCCGAATACACCGGCATCGCCCTTGAGTACGGCACCCTGCCGCAGATGGAAGTGATGCGGTCCCTGCGCGCCGACCAATGGCTCGAGAACCATCCCGAGGCCGACGACGCGACGCGGCACGCCATCAAGCAGCAGGTTCGCGACGCCTTCTACACCGACACCGACGCGTGGAAGGAAGAGATCGTCGCGCAGGCCGTCGACGCCGCGTACGGCGCGGTCCGCGGCCTGTCCACATAAGAAACGGCGACGGGCGATGCGGTCCGGCTCTCAGGCCCGGCGTAGAGCTTCGCCGGCGTGCACGACGGCGACGCCGTGGCCGGCGAGACGAAGGGACGCGCGCTCGCCGGGTTGGAGCGTTCGCGACGCGTCGGCGGCGACGACGAAGATGGCGCCGAGCGGCGTCTCGAAGGTATATTCGCGCGTGCTGCCGAGATAGGCCGCCTTCAGCACCCGTGCCGCCAGCTCGCCTTCGCCGGGCGCGACGATGCGCCAGGCCTCCGGCCGCACGGCGAGCTTGACGGCCTGGCCGGCCGCGCCTGCCGACGCCGACGCCAAGGCCTCGACGATGACGGCCGAGCTGCACCTTGCCCGTCGGCGCGCCATGTCGCGTCGAAAAGCATCGCCTCGCCCATGAAGCCGGCGACGAACTCGCTCGCCCGCCTTTCGTAGAGCTCGTCGGGCGTGCCTGCCTGGGCGATGACGCCGTGATCCATGACGATGATGCGATCGCTCACCGCAAGCAGCCTCGCCTGGTCGTGCGTGACGTAGGCGACGGTGAGGCCGAGGCGCTGCTGCAGGGCACGGATCTCCTCGCGCATCGAGCGGCGCAGACGCGCGTCGAGGTTCGAGAGCGGCTCGTCGAAGAGCAGCACGGCCGGCTCGAGGACGAGGGCGCGGGCGAGTGCGACGCGCTCTTGCGCGGCCACGCGACCGCCGGCGCTGAGAGAAGCATCGTATCCTCTTCGCCATGTCTTTCGACCTCGTCATCATCGGCGGCACGGGCGACCTTGCCTGGCGCAAGCTCATGCCCGCCCTGTTCCAGGCCTTTCGCCACGGCAAGCTGCCAGAAGGCGGCCGCATCCTCGCCGTCTCGCGGCAGGACCTGAGCGACGCCGGCTATCGCGGCTGGGTGAAGGAACGCTTCCAGGAAGTCGAAGGCGCGAAGCGGCCGAGCGACGACGAGTTCGCCCGCTTCGCCGGGTTGCTGCACTATCTGCGCCTCGATCTCTCGCGGCCGGCCGACTATGCGCAGATCAGGTCATGGCTCGCGGCGCGCCCGGGCGGCGCGGCCGACGTCGTCGTCATGTACCTGGCGACGAGCCCCGATCTTTTCCCGACCGTCTGCGCCCAGCTCGGCGCCGCCGGTCTCAACAGCGACAACATTCGCGTCGTGCTCGAAAAGCCGCTCGGCCGCGACCTCGCGAGCGCGCAGGAGATCAACCGCGTCGTGCGCTCAGTGTTCCGCGAGGAGCAGGCATTTCGCATCGACCACTATCTCGGCAAGCCCTCGGTGCAGAACCTCATGGCACTGCGCTTTGGCAACGCCCTCTTCGAGCCGCTCTGGCGGCGCGAGTCGATCGCCAATATCCAGATCACGCTGGCCGAGTCGATCGGCGTCGGCACGCGCGGCGATTTCTACAGCCGCACGGGCGCTTTGCGCGACATGATCCAGAACCACGCCCTGCAGTTGCTGACGATGGTGGCGATGGAGCCGCCTTCGCGCAACGACGCCGACGCGATCCGCGACGAGAAGCTGAAAGTGCTGCGCTCGCTCAAGCCCTTCAGCGAGGACAGCGTCGTTCGCGATGTCGTGCGCGGCCAGTACCGTGCCGGCAGCGTCGAAGGCAGCAGAGTCGCGGGCTATTTCGAGGAAGACGAGGTGCCGGCGGAGAGCCGCACCGAAACGTTCGTCGCCCTGCGCACCGAAGTGCGCAACTGGCGCTGGGCCTCGGTGCCGTTCTATCTGCGCACCGGCAAGCGCCTGGCGGCGCGCGATGCGCAGATCGTCGTCAACTTCCGGCCGACGCCGCACAGCATCTTTCCCGGCGTCAACCAGCCGAACAAGCTCGTCATCAAGCTGCAGCCCGAAGACGGGCTCGAGCTGCATCTCCTCGCCGCCAAGGGCACCGGCCAGTCCGAAGCGCTGTCATCCGTATCCCTCGATCTCGACTTCGACAAGGCCTTCGCCGAGAACCGTGTCGGCGCCTATGAACGACTGCTGCTCGACGTCATCGCGGGGCGGCTGAACCTCTTCGTGCGCAGCGACGAGCAGGAAGAAGCCTGGCGCTGGGTCGAGCCGATTCTCGATGCCTGGCAGGCCGACGACACCGGGCCGCGGCCTTACATGGCCGGCACCTGGGGCCCGGCCGCGGCGAGCGCCCTGGTCGCCCGCGACGGTTGCGCCTGGTCGGAAGAGCAGTAGCCCTATTTGGAGTCGAGGCCGCGGATCGGCTTCTTGTTGGGTCCCGTGGGCGGGATCTTGACGATCTTGTCGTCGGTCGCTTCTTCCTTGAAGCTGCCCGGCTGTTTCTCGCTGGCTTTCTTCTCCGATGCCTTCAGCGCCTCGCGCTGCTTCGCCGCGGCGGGCGGTGTCTTCGTGGTCGACGTGTTCATCTCGGCTCCTTGCTGCAATGCCGCCTCTTTCGCGGCTCGAACCAGTAGTGGAGCCTTCCGAGAGCAAGATGGCGAGGGGGCGAAGGGCGCGTCGCGATGTGGGAAATCGCTGGCAGACGGCGGCGCTGCATTGTTGAACACTGCGGCGTCGACGTCGCGAAAGCGGGTCGGCGTCGTCTCTGCCACGAGGAGCCCACATGTCGACAGACCACCGACCGCCGCCCAAGCACTTCTCGATGCTGCGCGACTTTCATCTGGCCGACGTCTTCACGCTCGCGAACGCGGCCTGCGGCGTCGCCGGTGTGCTGATGGCGATGCGCTTTCTCGTCACGAAGCAAATCGGCGATCTGCTGGTTGCCGCCACCTTCGCTCCGGCGGCACTCGTCTTCGACGTCCTCGACGGCCGCATCGCCCGCTGGCGGCACACCTCGTCGGCGCTCGGCCGCGAGCTCGATTCGCTGGCCGACGTCATCTCCTTCGGCGTCGCGCCGGCGGCGCTCGCCTTCGCGTCGGGGCTTTCCGGCGCCTGGGACGCCGTAGTGCTGATCTACTTCGTCTGCTGCGGCGTCTCGCGCCTGGCGCGCTACAACGTCACCGCGGAACGCCTCTCCGCAGGCAGCGACAAGGTCACGTACTTCGAAGGCACGCCGATTCCGACGAGCGTGCTCCTCACCGCCGTGCTTGCGTTCGCGGCGTGGCAGGAACGCGTCGGCGGCGCGATCTATGGCGGCGCGTGGACGCTCGCCGGCGCGGATCTGCACCCCGTCGTCCTGTTGTTCGCGCTCTCGGGAACGCTCATGGTGAGCAAGTCCTTGCGCATTCCAAAGCTTTGACTACGGCGGCAGATTCGACGCCGCGCTGTAGACAGAGTCGCGGGACTTGCGGGTTTGCGCACCCGTCTACGTTCGAACCGTCTTCAGGGAGCAGCCATGTTCGTTCGCAACTGCTGGTACGTCATCGCCTGGGATCACGAAGTGCCGCACGACGCGCTCTTTTCGCGCACCGTGCTCGGCGAGGCGATCCTCCTCTATCGCACTGGCGAAGGCGAGATCGTCGCCCTGCGCGACCGCTGCTGCCACCGCCTCGCGCCGCTCTCCAAGGGCCGCAAGGAAGGCGACTGCGTGCGCTGCGGCTATCACGGCCTGCTCTTCGACGCGACCGGCCGCTGCATCGAGATTCCCGGCACGGAGACGGTACCGGAAAAGGCGCGCGTGCAGCGCTATCCGCTGGCCGTGAAGAACAAGTGGGTCTTCGTCTGGATGGGCGATCCGGCGAAGGCCGACCTCGCCCTCCTGCCTGACAACTTCTCCTGCGACGACCCAGGCTGGGACTACGTTCCCGGCTACATGCACTACGCCACGCCGCAACAGCTCATCTGCGACAACCTGCTCGACTTCTCGCACCTGAGCTACGTGCACGAGAAGACGCTCGGCGGCTCGAGCGCGATTGCCCAGGCACGCGCCGAGATCGAACCGGTGCCGCGCGGCATCAGGGTGCGGCGCCGGGTCCACGACGTGCCGCCGCCGCCCTACTACCGGTCGGTGCGCGAAATCGCGGGCAACCTCGATCGCTGGTTCGTCTACGACTTCGTCCTGCCCGGCACCTTGCTCATGCACTCGGGCGGCCGGCCGGTCGAAGACGCCGAAGACGACATGCGCCGCGCCGTGCGCCTGCACAGCTGCCAGACGGTGACGCCGGAAACCGGGACGACATCGCACTACTTCTTCCAGCAGTCACGCCGAATCGAAGATGGCGCCCCTTCGATCGCCGAGGCGCTCTATCGATCGCTGCTCGTCGCCTTCGAGGAAGACCGAGCCATGATCACGGCGCAGAGCCAGGCCATCACTGCCGACCCCGATCAGCCGATGCTGCTGCTGGCAATGGATGCGGCGGTCGTCCGCTTCCGCAAGCTCGTCGGCGACACGCTCGCGGCCGAACGGCTCGACGCAGTGGGGACTCAGCTCGCTCGGGCCGAACGCGACGCGCGATCGATCGCCTGACTGGCGAGCAACTCGGTCGCGACCGAGCGATCGAGCGAAGAGCGCGACAGGCCCGAGTTGTCGTAGTGCATGTTCTCGTACAACTCGGCTGTTCCCGGATGCGCGCCGAGGATCGCTTGGAGCGCCGGCCCGGGGATCGGCGCCGACAAGGCGGCCTTGAGCTGGCGGATCAGCGCCTGGTACTGCTCGGCACCGACCGGGACGGCACTGGCCTCGACGCGGTCGAGCAGGCGCGAGAGGGCAATCACGGTTTCGAGGCGCGATTGCAGCGATTCGAGTCGGGGGGCGTTCATGACGGCATCCTTCGGGCCTTGCACAACGAGGCCGTGCAACCTAGCTGAGGCTGCGACGCCGACATTCAAGCTTCAGGGCATCGGCTGCCCAGGGCAAAACCGCAACGTCTAGCGCGTGGCAAGCGCCGCCGGCACCTGCCAGTCGCCTCCGAGCGCCTTGATCAGGAAGACCGCCGTGAGCAGGCGCTGGCCACCGAGCTGGGCCGAAAGCCGCTCGGCGGCGAGCAGCGACTGCTGCGCCGTGATGACGTCGAGATACGTCGTCGCCCCGCCTTCGTAGCGCGCATTGGCGAGATCGAGGACGCGCCGCGCCGTCTCGACGGCCGTGCGCGCCTGCGCGTTGGCCCGCTCGAGGTCGGCCAGGCCGGTGATGCCGTCTTCGACTTCCTGCATCGCGTCGAGCACGACGAGGCGATAGTTGCCGACCGTCGCGTCGTAGCCGGCCTGCGCAAAATCGACGTTGGCGCCGAGCCGGCCGCCGCTAAAGAGCGGCTGCGTCACCGAGGCGCCAATCGACCAGAGCCGGCTCGGCGCCTCGAGCAATGTCGAGAGACTGTTGCTTTCGAAGCCGACGCCCGGCGCCAGGACGATGCTCGGGTAGTAGGCCGCCTTGGCGACACCGATCTGCGCGTTGGCCGCCGCCATGGCGCGCTCGGCCGATGCGACATCGGGACGGCGCTGCAGCACGTCGGAAGGAACGCCGAGCGGAACGGCTGGCGGCTCGAGCTCGGAGATGTCGGCCGCGAGCGTGAACGAGGGCGCCGGCGTTCCCGTCAGCGTCGCGATCGCGTGCTCGAAGCCGCTGCGCTGGCGCAGCAGAACGTCGACCTGCGTCAGCGTCGTGTCGAGCAGGGCCTGCTGCTGCGCGACGTCGAGCCCCGAGGCGGCGCCGAGATCGTGGCGCGTGCTGACGAAATCGAGCGAGCGGCGCTGCAGCGCGATCGACCGCGCCAGGACGTCGAGCTCGATGTCGGTGGCGCGCAGGTTGAAGTAGGCCGTCGCCAGGTCGGTGCCGAGCAGGAGGCGCACGTTCTCGAGATCGGCGGCCGACTGCTCGGCGCTCGCCTGCGCGCCCTCGACGCTGCGCCGAATGCGGCCGGCCAGATCGATCTCGTAGCCGACCGAGAGCGCCGGCACGAAATCGTTCTGCACGGTCTCGAAGTTCGGCGAAGAGTAGCTGCTGAGCGGCCGGTTCGGCGAGATACGGCTGCGTGCCGCGCGCAGGCCGAGGCTCGCGGTCGGAAGCAGGCCGGCCGACGTGGCGCGCGCGACGGCGCGCGCCTGCTCGAACCGCGCGCTGGCCACGGCGAGCGTCGGGCTCTGCGCCAGTGCCTGGCGCTGCAGCGCATCCAGGCGCGCATCGCCGAAGCGCTCCCACCATGGCCCCTTGGGAGCCGCGTCGTCGGGCACCGCCGCGCGCCAGGGTGCCTCGAGCTTCCACGCCGGCGGCGTTTCGACAGGGGGCCGGACGTAGTTCGGCCCCGCGACGCAGCCGGCGAGGAGCGTCGCGAAGCAGGCGGTGAAAGCGAGACCGGGCCGCGCCCGCGCCGCGATCACGGCGACGCCTTCCCCGCGGGGGTCGGCCCGCTCGCATTCGTCGCGACGGCCGCGGCATCGTCGGCCGCGACGTTGACCTTTACCGCATCGCCTTCGGCCAGCGAGTCGGACGGGTTGACGATCAGCCGGTCCTTGACGTCGATGCCGTCGAGGATCTCGATCGACTCGCCGAGGTTGCGGCCGAGCGTCACCGGCCGAAGATGAATGCGGCCCGACCCATCGACAACGGCGACGCGCGTGCCTTCGCCGCGAAAGAGCAGCACGCTGGTGGGGGCGATGAGCGTCGGGTTCGAAACCAGCGGCAACGTGACCTGGACATAGGCGCCGGGCAACAGGGCGCCGTCGCGGTTGCGCAGGTTGATCTCGACCTGCATCGTCCGCGACGCGGCGTCGATCGAACCCGCCGTTCGCGCGACCTCGCCGGAAAAGCTCCGCCCGCGCAGCTCCGACTGCGTGACGACGACCTTCTGTCCCGGCTTGACGAGTTGCGCATACGACTGCGGCACGTTGACGTAGACGCGCAGCGGGTCCATCTGCGTCAGCATGAAAAGCATCTTGCCGCTTGAATCGATGAGATCGCCGGTATCGACGTTGCGCCGCGTGATGACTCCCGCAAAGGGCGCCGTCAAGCGCGTGAACCCCTGCAACTGGCGCAGGCGCTGTACGTTCGCTTCGGCGGCGGCGACGTTGGCGTCGGCCTGCGACACGGCGCTGCGCCGCTCGTCGAGCTCCTGCTGAGAGACGACGTCCTTCTCGCGCAAGGCCTCCCAGCGCGCGACCGTGCTCCTGGCGAGGCCAAGGCTGGCGACCATCTGCTGGCGCGCGGCGACCGCCTGCGAAAGCTGCTGGTCGACCTCGGGCGACTCGATCTCGGCGAGCAGGTCGCCCTTCTCGACGTGGCTGCCGATGTCCTTCGTCCAGCGCTTGAGGTAGCCGCTCGAGCGGGCCGCGATCGGCGCTTGCTGATAGCCCTGCAGGGTGGCCGGCAGCGCCAGCGTCTGCCCGGCATCGCCCATCTTCGCGAACGTCGTCTTCACGTATTGCACGGCCTGCGCGCTGGCGTTCGATTCGAGCATTCGGGCGTTGGCGATGCGCATGACGACCGTCCTGCCGGCGCCGACGACGAGCAGCACCAGGACGACAACGGCAGCGATGCGGGCGCCGCGAACGACGCGAGAGCGCTCCGCCGCTATCGTGCTCTCGAGGGCCGACGGCGCGGCGGGAGGAGGATTCGGATCGGTCATCGATTCAGCTTTCCTGGAGGGCCGGCGCGAGGACGGCAAGCCGGCGCGAGGCACGGTGCTCGGCGCGCCGCACCAGCCCGTCGTGGATGGCGGCGTAGACGACCGGCACGAAGAGCAGCGTCGAGACGGTCGCGAAGACGAGGCCGCCGATGACGGCGCGGCCG
>PLZH01000288.1 GCA_003152055.1 Burkholderiales bacterium | reverse complement strand
CGGACTCCGTGGTCTGAGGCTGCGATAGGGGTTGCTTGAGATTCATTGCTGACTCCTGAAGGCCGAGGGTCAAGCGCCGAGCGCGCAGACCACTCTAGGCCGTGGCGGGCATGCTTTGCGCGATGGTTCTGGGCTGAGTTTCATCGGTGTCGCTGCGGACCGGGATTGGCGCGACGCTTGCGAAATCATCGAGGCAAAGCGCCCTCTTCTTNNAGAATCGGGAAGCTGCTGACGATCCTTCTGCCACGCGGCTCGTGGTCCAGCGCGTGCTCGATGCAGTTGCACAGCAGGCGCAACAGCCGGGAATGGGCCGGCCCGGGCGGGCGCCCGGCACACGGGAGTTGATCGTTTCCAGGGCGCGCTACATCGTCCCGTACCGCGTCCGCGGTGAGACCGTCGAGATCCTGCGGGTGTTCCACACTTCCCGGAGCTGCCCGATCGTTGGTGGCCTCCATTGCCGCTCTCCCTTGGAGGCGCAAGCCTGCGCCATTCATCCGTGCGGAAATGGCCATCCGTGAACCGAAGCCCTCGTTCAGGCGCGAGCGGCCTGAACACATTCGCCGCAGGAACTTTTGCAGTAACGGACCAGACCGAATTGGGTGAAATCGAGGCGTGGCGCGGGTTGCGGAGGCGATTTCGATCCTCCTCCTCCTCCCACCACCAAGCACGCGGCCTCGACAGTAAGGGGCCGCTAACAAACGGAGGCCAAACCGGCCTCAGGGCAATGCCGGGGCAATGAGCCGGGCGAGGCCCGTGCGCAGGCTCCTGCCGTACTTGCGTCGCGCTATGTCGCGCAGTGCATGTCGCCCCGCGCCTCCGCTTGTCATCGACGTGCGCGACGCCGCCGATGTGCCGACGCACATGCAGCGGCGCGACGCTGCGCCCCCTGTGGCAAATAACGATGACGGAGAGGGCGTCTGTCAAGAACCGCATGGATGCTAGCGATCCGCGCGGTCAGGGTCGCGTCCCCCGCTTAGTCCCCGCAGGGTCAGAGCCTGTCGACGAGGCGAGCCATCGCGGCACGCGCGTTATCCAGCCCCCTTGATATCGACGCGTTGTCCGTTGACGCTCTGTCGACCGGTGCCCAGCCGTGAAAACGGAAGGCCCTTCGCGAACGCCACGACGCCGGTGGTCTGGAAGTCTCGCACTTCGACGAACGCCTCATCGACAGTGCGGAAGTCGAATATCTCCGGGTTCGTTTTGAGCAGTTGCTTGACGTCCCCGTCGATGGCCGTCAGCACAGCAGCGTAGGCCGATGCAGCGCCCATGTACTGCGTCAGGCGATTCTTCGCGATGAGGTGCACCCTCGGGAGCGCGCGCTGTTCGTTGGTCAGCTTCGTTCCGAATGCGTACGCGGCGTAGATTGCGGACGGCAGCTGAAGACCATAAACCAAGGAAAAAGCGTTCTGCAGCGCCCGTCGGGAAGAATCGTCCGCCATTACCGGCAAAACCAGCAGTTGCGCTGAAGCCAGCGCGATCTGGGTGTACATGCTGAAGCTGGGACATCGACCCATAGCGGACCCAGCGACTTGGCGATCAGCGGCCTTCAAAGCGGTCGTTCACAGGTCAGTCAACTTGGTGCGTGACCAGCACACCAAGAGACGGTTGCTTTTCAGTCGCCTTGGGGTCCGGCTCCCCTTCTCGACCGCCCCGTCGGATCATGACTGCCAGTGAGTCGACCTATGGACTTGCACTTCAAATCCGTTGGACATGTCCGCAGCGTTGGGAGGTACAAAGCTGGAGTCCTGCTTCTCGGGAACTCACTTTAGATTTCGTTTCACTTCCGCAGCGAGCGCATTTACTTTGGAAGGATCGGTTCCCGTGATGCCGACTGTGAAGACAACAGTTCCCTTGCTGAACGTCGCGCCCAACTTGCCATCTTTCCCTTGGGGAGTCGACCCTTGGCCATCGGCCATGGCTATTGTTTGCGGAGTAGCCTTCTCAGTAATTATCATCAGCATGCCGCCCGCGTCTCCCGCCCCCTTGTACATGCACGTCGACTCAGTCGACACATTTATCTTTGCCTTGTAACCCATGATCTCGCTGAATTTCTCAGCGGAAAGGATCTTGCATGCGTCGTTGCCAGCAAAGGCGTCGGAAGCCGAAAGAACAAACACAAGGACCGTGGCGCTCGAGAGCGTAGCCAGTTTGAACGGATGCATGTCGGATCCTCAATTGATCGATTGGGTTTGATTTGTGATGAGCGACCCAGGCCGCTCACGCGGACGACAAGGCAGACTGCTCGTCTCGGTCACTGGGGCGCTTCAGCAGGGCTCGCGGAATGGCGGCGCGAAGCCAAGCCATCCTGTCGAGAACAAGGGATGCCGAGCGGTCCGCTGCGCTGGCGCACAGATCACTTGAGGACGCTAGGCGCCTGTCCGGGCTTGCATGGGCTCAACCACGTCCCGTCGCTCGTCATGCTTCCTTGGGGCGCCGTGTTTTCCTCGTGAAACCGCTCACCCGAGAGGCTGGTGACGATGTGCTTGATCAAGGTTTTGCCGCGCGCGGTGCAAACTGCATCAACAACCCAGTCCCCGCCGACGACTTTCGCCTCGTATTTGCTGCAGCGGCTCTTGATATTTTCTTCTTCGAGAGCGCGCTGCGCGTCGGGCATCTTCCCGACGCACACCGCTGGAGGTAGTGCCGAATTCGCCCCGCCTGCTGAGGAGAACACGCGTATCTCCCAAAGGCCAGGCTTCAGCTTCGGCACGTCCACTGCGCACGCAGGAAAAAGCAGAACACAGCCGACAAACCCTATAGCGCTGGCCACTGAACGTGTCATGTTTCACCCTAGGACAGCCGGGCAGATTTCCTGGACGCCCTACCGACAAGCAGAGGCGGAGCGCGGCCGACTCTCTGCTACTTAGTGAGTCTCGTCAACAAGTATTCGCGCGGCGTTGATCCTCATCGCGTCACGTCCGGACGAGACGCGTGATTGCCGAAAGCAGAGGAACAAGACCTTGAACTGAAGGTCGCCAAGGACCGCTCCTGGCCGAGGCTGTGTGGAAACTCGACGCCGGGAGGATTTCCGGGGTCCTTCGACCCTTGGCGAGGTGAAGAAAATCGCTCCNNGCTGGCACCGGACGGCCACAGAGGGGCAGCTTCACGGTGGCGAATTGAATACCCCCGAGAGCGTGCGCATCAGGACGGCCGAACGAAGCGAATTCCGTTGCGCAAACCGATCTCGGGCACCTTGGCCATGTCGCTAGGTGCCTTCACTTCGCGATCCACCTCTTTGAAGAACGATCCAGCGTGAGCCGGTGCGTCGAAGATCAGCATGCGCGCCGCTTCGGCCGATACGCCGTGAAAGCCGTGAAGCGTCCCCGCGGGCGCGTAGATGAAGTCGCCCTCCTGAACGGTGACCTTCTCCATGCCGATCGTGAACTCGACCTCACCCTTGGTGACGTAGTAGGCCTCGTCCCAGTCGTGGTCGTGCAACGGCGGCCCGGCGTCCACGGGAAGCACCACTTCCATTAGCGAGAAGGTCTTGCCGGTGCTCTCCGACTCGCATAGAAATCGTACCTGGGTGCCGAGGACGCTCAAGGCTTGGGCGGTCCCGCTCCTCATTACCAGTGCTTGCTTTTCCATGCTTGTGCTCCGTAGGAATGACTTGTGACGATCACTTAGGCTGCTCTGTGTCATACACTATGACATGCTGTCACTACGTGCGTCAAGCATGAAGACCCTCTCACTCTCCGAGCGCCTCGCAGATCACACGCAAGGTCTCATCCTCGCGGCCGCGACTGACCTTCTCGAGAAAGCCCCGGTGCACGAACTCACCGTACGCGCGGTCGCTGCCCACGCGCACATTTCGGAGCGAACCATCTTCCGTCACTTCGCCACCCGCGATGCGTTCTTGAATGCCATCGCCGGCGAGGTCTCGAGGCACATGGCCTTGCCTCCAGACCCCGGCTCGATGGCGGAACTGCTGGCCTATCCGGACACGCTGTATCGCCGTTTCGAGGCCACGGGCGCCCTCACGAAGGCGGCGTTGCACACGGAGCTGTTTTCGCGCATGCGAAATGCGCAGGCGCAGAGAAGATGGGAGTCAGTGCGCAAAGTCATCGACGCGCATGCGCCGCAGACGAGCGAACACGATCGCAAGCTGGCAGCCGCCAACATTCGCTATTTCCTCAGCGCGACGACCTGGCACTACTACCGCTTCTACTTCGGGTTCGGGCTGGACGAGTCGATCGAATGCGCGCGCACTGCTGTGATGCAGGCCGCTGACGGTCTGCGGCGTCGTCGCAAGGATTGATGTACCCCGTCGTCGAGGCTGGCCCGCGGTCCGCCGACAACGCGCCGCCCGAAGTTCGGCCCGCTGGCTTGGGGCTGCGCGTGGTCAAGGTCGCTTCCGGAAGCCGACGTTCACGAACGTCAACACAACTCATGGCCGACTGCCGGTACCGGCAAACGGCCGCTTCGGAGCAGGTCAGGTCGTCTCGGATCTCGTGCCCCACCGTGATCGCGCTGCTGCCGAGGCCGGCGTCGTCATGCTCGTCGGACTTTCAGGAAGCCGCCTGTCGTGGATACCGGCGGCCGGTGCGTGAGGTCATCGTTCCGTGCCGCAGCTTAGTACAAGCTCCCGCGACCAGGAGCGGTCCTTGGCGACCGGCCGCTCCGGGGAGTCGCGTCGCTAGCGCGATGCCGGAGTTAAGGGCACAAAGTCTCACGCGCTCGGGCGAATATTCTGGTTCATGCGAAAGAGGTTGCCCGGGTCGTACTTGTCTTTCGCCGCTACCAGACGCTCGTATCCGGGCCCATAGGCAGCCCCAATGCGCTCGGGTTCATCATCAGTCAGGAAGTTGACGTACACGCCTCCTGTCGCATGCGGTGCGGCCTCGCGGAAGAATCCGCGCGCCCAGTCGATGCATTTCTGGTCTTCGGGCGCTGTCTCCCAGCGTCCGTGTACGTTGCATACGTAGATGGCGTCACGATGAGAGTAGGCGGTGGCATCGGGCTTGGGACGTGTGGTCGCACCGCCGATAAGGCCAAAGAAGATCTCGCAGTGCGGCGAGGGAAGACTTTGAACGTATTTCACCGCCACATCGATGGCGCCGTCGCTCAAGTCGACAAAGTTGTGCGACTTCCAGTAGTTCCGGGCACCCGGTGTCAGCAGCGGGTCAAACGTCTGTTGCCAGGCGGTGTACGGCTGCATGCCGATAAACTCCCCGAGGATTGTGCCGAATTTGCGCACCGGCTCGATCGCCCTTCGTCCCTCATCAGGGTTACCAGAGTGGAACACGCAGAAGGCAATGATCTCCGTGCCGTGCACCTGCGTTGGGAGAAACGGCAACGGCGGCGCCTTGCGCATCACCGTCCATACGTTCGTCTCGTCGCCGAGGTTCTTTACGTATCCACGGAATTGCTTCAGCGCGGACTCAGCGTCCTTGAGCGAATAGACGACCATCCCTGTCAGCACTTCCGGTCCAACCGGGTGAAGCTTGAATTCAAACCGGCTGATAACCCCAAAATTGCCGCTGCCGCCGCGGATCGCCCAAAAGAGATCGGGGTGTTGTTTCTCGCTGGCGCGAAGCAGGCGCCCGTCGGCGACGATCACATCGGCCGCAATCAGGTTGTCAACGGTCATCCCGTGCTTTCGGGACAACCAGCCGAAGCCGCCGCCGAGCGTGAGCCCGGCGACACCGGTGGTCGAATTGATCCCGACGGGTGTCGCCAATCCAAAGGCCTGACATTCGTGGTCAAAATCCCCCAGCGTCGCCCCCGGCTCCACATGCGCTACTGAGGCGAGCGGATCGACGGTCACTCCTCGCATATTTGACAAATCGATGAGCAAGCCGCCGTCGCACACGGCATTACCCGCAATGTTGTGCCCGCCCCCCTTGACGGCGGTCAGTAGGCCGTGCGCATGCGCGAACATCACGGCCTGGCGGATGTCGGCCACGCCGGCGCAGCACGCTACCAACGCCGGCTTGCGATTGATCATGGCGTTCCAGACAGTGCGTGCTTTTTCGTAGCCATCGTCGTTCGGAACGAGCAGTCGCCCTCGCATTGAGGATTTCAACTTTTCGATGGCGCTCCCATCGACCGTGACGACCTCACCATTTACTCCGACGAATCTCGTGCTGCTCATGATCTGTCTCGATGTCGAATGGCTTCCACGGTTCCTGCCTTGATTCCGATTCTTCAATTGCCCATACCCAGTCTACGCAGGTCAGGTGGACGCGCCATACGCAGCCTTGCGTATGGTCGGAGCGACGGGTAAGCGTCGCGGAGCGAACCGCACAGATGAATTCGTTGAACATCGACGAAGGCCGCTTTGTGGCGCTCGGCCTTGGGCCCACGGGTGTCGGGAGCGGGTCGGCAGTGCCAGTTCGATTCCTTGACCAGCAGACACTCGATCGGCCTTCGACGCCGGATGGCGTCGGCCGCGATTGAGACGCCGTCCTGGGAGCGAGCGTCGTCGCGCGCCGGCGACCGGCTATGTCAGCGTACCTTGAGACCGGTCGCTGGTGCCGCAATCCCCTGGGTGCCTGAATGACCGGAAGCGAGGCGAGAGCGTGAGTTTGGAGGCCGACCGCGAGCGACCGGACTCGCCGCCTATGCGCAGATCGCAACTATGCGCAGGTCAGCAGCCGTCCGGACCTGGAGGCGAGGACGCGCGCGGCCTTCGCGCAAACACGGCCATCAAGACCTTGACATAGTTTTCGGCACATGAAGTATCGACAAGCGGCGTGCCATCGCCCCGGCCTGTCACTGCTCCGGCAACCGGGTTACGCTGCCGTCGCGTCGGCCAATGCGATCGCCTCACACGAACGCCAGCATTTGCGGGGGCCTATCGGCTCGTCCAGATGACACGCGATCTCGCACCGAGCTTGAACAGTAAAGCCTGCACGAATGGCGACAGCCGTTGACGCCGCGCAGTACGGGGTTCGCGACGCCGAAAACTATGTGTAGAAGTTGCGGCGCTTTGCAGGCTGTCGCCATAGGAGGAAT
>PLZH01000283.1 GCA_003152055.1 Burkholderiales bacterium | reverse complement strand
GGCATCTCCGCGAATGCCTGGCGCTCTGCTCGAGCTGGCAAGGGCAGTGCGAGCGTGCCGTGGAGGTGGCACTCGCCCTGTGGTTCCACGACGCCATCTACGAGCCCGCTGGCGCTGACAGCGAGCTGCAAAGCGCCGCCTGGGCGGCGCGCGCCCTCGCCAAGGCGGGCGTCTCGAGCGAGGTGGCGCAGCGCGTCTATGACCTGGTCATGGCCACGCGCCACCAGGCCCCCGTCGAAGGGCTCGATGCCCAGCTGCTCGTCGACGTCGACCTGGCCATCCACGGCAGCCCCGAGGCGCGGTTTTTGGCCTACGACAGCGACATTCGCAAGGAGTTCGCCAGGGTGGCCGAGGCCCGCTACCGGGCCGGTCGCCGCGACGTTTTCAGCCGCTTCCCTTCTGGCTCGAGGCGCTCGTCGCCGAGCCGCTGCGGGCCGCGAACTCGGTGGCGGCGTGGCCATCGGGCCGCACGTGGCCGTCGCGCGCACGCGGCTTTAGCTTTTCAGCGGCGGAGACGTAGCGCAACGCGTCTGCGCCGCAAACGCAAGCCGATCGGTCGCGGCAGTAGAAGATCTTGCCCAAGGTGGTTTTCANNGACAAGCCGACATCGCCTGGAATTGGGTTCGCAGTATCTCGGTGCAGCCGCACCAGCTTCACTCTGCTCACCGAAGCTGCATCGCCACCGTCGAATTCAAGAACAACCGTGCATCGCATAGCACCGCCCGTTCGCGAGATCCGCGCCGGAAAGATAGCTCGAAGTACGCTGGCGTCCCACCCTTTTTAACGGCTTCCTTGCTGGCGCAGTTAGTGGACCTGGCTAGCAGCANNATGCCCAGCCCGCGCCGCGCGGGCTCGCTACACTGCGTTGCGGGTGGCCGCGCACCTCGCAACGTTCTGCAGGAGGAAAACGCCAGGGAGACCTTGTGACGGCGAGTGGGTTCGGTCGATGGGTGCAGTGGCGGGCGGGCAAGTCTGCCGCGCGCTGGCCGCTGCAAGACGATGCCGCGCACATCGAAGAGGCGCCGCTGCGCTCGGAGCTTTTCACCGCCGACCAGATGGCCCAGCACGGCAAGAGCCTGGCTGCCGTCCACGAGCTGACCACCACGCGTGCGTCCGACCGCCTGCTGGCGCGGCTCGCGGCCAACGAGAAGCTGTTGGTGCAGATCTGCGCGCTGCTCGCCCACCAGGGCGAATCGCAGCGCCGCATCACGCCGGCGGGTGAATGGCTGCTCGACAACTTCTACCTCATCGAAGAAGAAATCCGCACTGCCAAGCTCCATTTGCCGGCGGGCTTCAGCCGCGAGCTGCCGCGCCTGCGCACTGGTACGTCGGCCGAGTTGCCGCGCGTCTACGACCTCGCGCTGCAGACCGTGGCGCATGGCGACGGCCGGCTCGGGCGCGGCACGCTGAGCCGCTTCGTGTCGTCGTACCAGACGGTGAAGGTGCTCAAGCTCGGCGAGCTGTGGGCGTTCCCGATCATGCTGCGCCTGGCGCTGATCGAAAACCTGCGCCGCGTCGGGGCGCGCATCGCCGCCGGCTTCGAGCAGCGCAACCTCGCTTCTGCTTGGGCCGAAAAGATGCTCGACGTGGCCGAGCGCGATCCGAAGGGCTTGATCCTGGTCATCGCCGACATGGCCCGCTCCGACCCGCCGATGACCGGGCCCTTTGTCGCCGAGCTGGCTCGCCGGCTTCAAGGCCGCAGTGCGGCGCTCGCGCTGCCGCTGACCTGGATCGAGCAGCGCTTGTACGAGTCGCACCAGAGCATCGAGCAGATGGTGCAGGTCGACGCCCAACACCAGGCCACGGACCAGGTGTCGGTCAGCAACAGCATCGGCAGCCTGCGCCTGATCGGCGCGATGGACTGGCGCGAGTTCGTCGAAACGCTGAGTCGCGTCGAGCAGACGCTGCGCGAAGACCCGGCCGATGTCTACGCGCGCATGGACCTCGCCACCCGCGACAGCTACCGCCACGCGGTCGAAGCGATGGCGCGCACCAGCCCGCTGTCGGAGCCCGAAGTGGCGCGCGCGGCGATCGGACTGGCGGCCGAGGCGGGGGCGCGGCGCGACGAAGCCACCCCGCACCGAGGTCATGTGGGGTACTACCTGATCGACGCCGGCCGCGCCGAGCTGGAACGCGTGGCGGGAGTGCACCCGCCGTTCGGCCTGCGCTGCCGTCGCGCCGCGGCACGCCGGCCGCTGCTGTACTACAGCATCGCGGCGATCGGCCTCACGTTGCTGCTCAGCGGTGGCATCACCTGGCGTGCGTCGCAGGGCGGACACCACCCGGTGTGGACGCTGCCGGCCGACGAATGGCTGCTGGCGCCCGCGCTGGTGCTGTTGCTCGCCACGAGCCAGCTCGCGATGGCGCTGGTGAACTGGGCTGCTGGCTTGTTGAACGCTCCGCGCGCGTTGCCGCGCATGGATTTGTCGTTCGGCATTCCGCCGTCGTCGCGCACGCTGGTGGTGGTGCCCACGATGATCGACAGCAAGCAGAGCATCGACGATCTGGTCGAGGCGCTGGAAGTGCGCTTCGTGGCCAACCGCGACGCGCAGCTGCACTTCGGCCTGCTCACCGACTTCCACGATGCCGCGCAGGAGACGCTGCCCGGCGACGAGGCACTGCTTCGGCACGTGCGCGAGAAGATCGAGGCGCTGAACCACAAGTACAGCCCCGCGGCGGGGCGCTCGCCCAGTGCCGATCGCTTCTTTCTGTTCCACCGCCCGCGCCGCTGGAACCCGCGCGAGCGGGTATGGATGGGCCACGAGCGCAAGCGCGGCAAGCTCGCCGACCTGAACGCGCTGCTGCGCAGCCACGAGCACGCGGGTCCCAGCGACCGTTTCTCGCTGATCGTCGGCGACACGTCGCTGCTGTGGGGCGTGCGCTACGTCATCACGCTCGACACCGACACGCAGTTACCGCGGGACGCGGCGCGCAAGTTCGTCGGCACGATGGCCCATCCGCTGAACCGGCCGCGTTTCGGCGGCACGCCCGAAGCGCCGCGCGTCGTCGCGGGCTACGGCATCCTGCAACCTCGCGTCGGCGTGAGCCTGCCAGGCACCCTGCGATCACGCTATGCGCAGCTGTTCGGCGGCGAGCCGGGCATCGACCCCTACACGCGCGCGGTCTCCGACGTTTATCAGGACCTGTTCGACGAGGGCTCATTCATCGGCAAGGGCATCTACGACGTCGACGCCTTCGAGCGGGTGCTGGGCGGGCGTCTGCCGGAAGACCGCATCCTCAGCCACGACCTGCTGGAGGGTTGCTACGCGCGCTCGGGACTGATAAGCGACGTGCAGCTGTTCGAGGAAGCGCCGTCGCGTTACGCCGCCGACACGAGTCGCCGCCACCGCTGGATTCGCGGCGACTGGCAAATCATCGCGTGGCTCTCGCCCACGCTGCGCCTGCCGCGTGATGCCATGCAAGGCCGTGAGCATGTGGTGACCGTGAAGAACCCGCTGTCGTCGCTGTCGCGCGGGAAAATCTTCGACAACCTGCGGCGCAGCCTTACGCCTGCCTCTCTCACTGTGTTGCTGCTGCTCGGCTGGGCGGTGCTGCAACCGCCCTCGCTGTGGACGCTATGGGGCGTCGCCATCCTGTTCGTGCCGCCGCTCGCCGCGTTGCTGGTGGACTTGTTGCGCAAGCCAGCGTCGTTGCGCACGGGCCAGCATGTGACGGCCACGGTGCCGTCGGCATTGCGGCAGTTCGGCCAGGCCACGCTCACCCTCGCCTGCCTGCCTTACGAAGCGGCGTTCAGCCTCGACGCGGTGCTGCGCACGCTGAGCCGCCTGTGGATCACACGGCGCCGATTGCTCGAGTGGCAGGCGTCGGCCGATGTGGTGCCGCGCGCGGCACCCGGCGGCGCGCAAGACCTGCTGCAGACGCTGAAGACGATGTGGGTGGCACCCGCGCTGGCACTGGCAACGGCGGCGGCCTTGAGCGTGGTCAGGCCCGACGCGGTCATTGTTGCCGCGCCAGTGCTGGCGCTGTGGCTGCTGTCGCCGGCCATCGTATGGTGGCTGAGCCGCCCGCTGCAGCGCAGGCAATCGACCCTCAACGCCGCACAGAACGTATTCCTGCGGGTGCTGGCGCGCCGCACCTGGGCCTTCTTCGACACCTTCGTCGGGGCCGCCGACCACTGGCTGCCGCCCGACAACGTGCAGGAGCATCCAGTGCCGCGCATCGCGCACCGCACCTCGCCGACGAACATCGGCTTCTCGTTGCTCTCCACACTTGCGGCGCACGACTTCGGCTACCTCACGCTCGGGCAGTTGATCGCGCGCACCAGCGCTACGCTCGATACGATGGAATCGTTGGAGAAGTACGAGAGCCATTTCTACAACTGGTACGACACGCAGTCGCTGCAGCCGCTGCGCCCGGCCTACGTATCAACGGTGGACAGCGGCAACCTCGCCGGCCACCTGCTGACGCTGCGCGCCGGGCTGCAGGCACTGGCTGCCGAGACGCCGCAGCTGCCGCGCCTGTTCGCGGGCATCGCAGACACCGTGCAGTTGCTGCGGCAAGCTTCGGCCAAGCCTGCGGTTGACAGCCCGCTGGGCCGCTTCGAGGTGCTGCTGTCGAATGCACAAGCCACGCCACCGCAGGATCCGCACACGCTTTGGTCGGCGTTCGACGGCTTGGCACGCTGTGCGGCCGAGCTGCTGGAATCGATGGGGCCGCCACCTCCTGCACCGGTGGCCGGCGACGTTGCTGATCTGCCAACGGTCGACGAAGCGCGGCGCTGGGCCGACGAGCTTGACTGCCATTGCCGCGCCGCGCTGGCCGAGCTGCAGGTGCTGTCGCCCGCGGCAGCGCAGCCCGCCGGCCCCGCCGAAGCGGCCTGGGACGGGCCCGCGCTGCTCACGCGCAGCACGATTCTGCTGCACTTGGCCGATCGCGCAGGTGCGCTGGCCGAGATGGATTACGACTTCCTCTACGACCCGGCGCGCGGCCTGATGGCCATCGGCTACAACGTCGACGAACGGCGCCGCGACTCGGGCTACTACGACCTGCTGGCCTCAGAGATTCGGCTGGGCAACTTCGTCGCCGTGGCCCAGGGCAAGGTGCCGCAGGAGAGCTGGTTCGCGCTCGGGCGCCTGCTCACCACCGTCGACGGCGAGCCGATCCTGCTGTCGTGGAGCGGCTCGATGTTCGAGTACCTGATGCCGATGCTGGTGATGCCCTGCTACGAGAACACGCTGCTCGACCAGACCATGCACGCGGCGGTGGAGCGGCAGATCCACTACGGCCGCCAGCGCGACGTGCCGTGGGGCATGTCGGAGTCGGGCTACCACGCCACCGACACCGCGCTGAACTACCAGTACCGCGCCTTCGGCGTGCCCGGCCTGGGCCTGAAGCGCGGGCTGGCCGAAGACCTGGTGGTGGCGCCCTATGCCACCGTGATGGCCCTGATGGTCGAGCCCAGTGCCGCCTACCAGAACCTGTTGCGGCTGGCCGAAGAGGGGCTGGCGGGCACCTACGGCTACTACGAAGCCATCGACTACACGCCGGCGCGGCTGCCGCGCGGGCGTACCGGCGCGGTCGTGCGATCGTTCATGGCCCACCACCAGGGCATGAGTCTGCTGGCGCTGGCGCACCTGCTGCTCGGCCAGCCGATGCAGCGCCGCTTCGAGGCCGACCCGCAGTTGCAGGCCACGCTGCTGCTGCTGCAGGAGCGCATCCCGAAAGCCGTGGCCTTCCATCCACACACTGCCGACCGCGCCGAACTGCGCCCGACCTTCGGCCTCGCCGAGACGCCGCTGCGCCTGATCACGACGCCCGACACGCCCACGCCCGAGGTGCAACTGCTGTCCAACGGCCGCTACCACGTGATGGTCACCAATGCGGGCAGCGGCTACAGCCGCTGGAAAGATCTGGCCGTGACGCGCTGGCGCGAAGACGCCACCTGCGACCCCTGGGGCAGCTTCTGCTACCTGCGCGATATCGAAACCGGCACCTTCTGGTCGAGCACGCACCAACCCACCCAATGGAAGCCCGACTCCTACGAAGCCATCTTCTCCGAGGGCCGCGCCGAGTTCCGCCGCCGTGACCAGGGCATCGACGCCTACACCGAAATCGTCGTCTCGCCGGAAGACGACATCGAGTTGCGCCGCCTGCGCCTGACCAACCTGAGCCGCATTCGGCGCAGCATCGAGCTCACGAGCTACACCGAGGTCGTCCTGGCGCCGCACGCGGCCGACGTTCAGCACCCGGCGTTCAGCAAGCTGTTCGTGCAGACCGAGCTGGTCGTCGATCTGCCCGCACTGCTGTGCACGCGCCGCCCGCGCTCGGCCGACGAGCCGGTGCCGTGGATGTGCCACCTGATGGCGGTGCACGGCGCGAATGCGAGCGCGGCGTCGCACGAGACCGACCGCGCACGCTTCATCGGCCGCGGCCGCACCCTGAGCGCGCCGCAGGCGATGCGCGCGGCCTCAGACTTGTCGGGCAGTGCCGGCTCGGTGCTCGACCCCATCGCCGCCACGCGACGTGTCATCACGCTCGAGCCGGGACAAACCGCCACCATCGACATCGTCTACGGCATGGCCGAGTCGCGCGACGGCTGCCTCGCGCTGCTCGCCAAGTACGCCGACCGACGACTCGCCGACCGCGTGTTCGAACTCGCATGGACACACAGCCAGGTGGTGCTGCGCCAACTCAACGCGAGCGAAGCCGACACCGAGCTGTATGCGCGGCTAGCCAGCGCCGTGATCTATTCGCAGCCGACGCTGCGCGCCGAGGGCGCGCTGCTGCTGCGCAACCGTCGCAGCCAGTCGGCCCTGTGGGGCTACGCCATCTCGGGCGACCTGCCGATCGTGCTGCTGCAGATCGGTGACGCCGCCAACATCGAGCTGGTGCGGCAGGTGGTGCAAACCCACGCGTGGTGGCGATTGAAGGGCCTGGCGGTGGACCTGGTGATCTGGAATGAAGAGCGCGACGTGTACCGCCAGCGGCTGCACGAGCAGATCCTCGGGCTCATCGCGGCCGGCGTCGAGGCGCATGTGGTCGACCGGCCGGGCGGCATCTTCGTGCGCCACGCGGAACAGATCTCGAATGAAGACCGTGTGCTGCTGCAGGCGGTGGCGCGCGTGCTCATCACTGACCGCCACGGCACGCTGGCGCAACAGGTGCTGCGCAAGCCGGTGGGCGAGCGCCGCGCCCCGCCCTTCGTTGCCACACGTGCCCCCGAGGCGGCGCGCGGCCTTGCAACGCGCCCACCGCGCGGGCTGCTGTTCTTCAACGGCACCGGCGGCTTCACGCCCGATGGGCGCGAGTACGTCATTGCCCCGCCCGCGGGCTCTTGCCCGCCTGCACCGTGGGTCAACGTGCTCGCCAACCCGCGCTTCGGATGCGTGGTTTCGGAAGCGGGCAGCGTCTACACCTGGTGCGAAAACGCCCACGAACTGCGTCTCACACCGTGGCACAACGATCCAGTGTGCGACAGTGGCGGCGAAGCGATTTACCTGCGCGACGAAGCGAGCGGGCAAGTTTGGCTGCCCACTGCGTTGCCCAGCAGCGAGCATGAACACAACGACGGCAACCCATCGCCCTACGTCACGCGCCACGGCTTCGGCTACAGCGTGTTCGAGCACGACGAGGCGGGAATCCACAGCGAACTCACGGTCTACGTGGCCCCGGACGCGGCCATCAAGTTCTCGGTGCTGCGGCTGCGCAACGACGGAACGCGAGAGAGGCGCTTGTCGGCCACCGGCTATGTGGAATGGGTGCTGGGCGACCTGCGTGCCAAGACGGCGCCGCACATCACCACCGACATCGCCTTCGACAACGGCGCGTTGTACGCACGCAATGCCTACAGCAACGACTTCAGCGACTGGGTCGGCTTCTTCGACGTNNCGCGCACGCAGCTGTCGGGCCGCACCGGCGCCGCGCTCGACCCGTGCAGCGCGATCCAGGTGCCCTTCGATCTGTTGCCCGGCCAGACCCGCGAGATCGTCTTTCGCCTCGGCATGGGCCGCAGCGCCGACGAGGCCGGCCAGCTGGTGCGGCGCTTTCGCGGCAGCGCAGCGGCGCGCGAGGCGCTCGACGCGGTGCACCGGCACTGGGAACACACGCTCGGCAGCGTGCAGGTGCACACCCCCGACGCCGCGCTGAACGTGCTGGCCAATGGCTGGCTCATGTACCAGACGCTGGCCTGCCGCATGTGGGCGCGCAGCGGCTTCTACCAGTCGGGCGGCGCCTTCGGCTTTCGCGACCAGCTGCAAGACGCGATGGCCCTGGTGCACAGCCGGCCGGAGCTGCTGCGCGAACACCTGCTGCTGTGCGCGAGCCGCCAGTTCGTCGAGGGTGACGTGCAGCACTGGTGGCACCCGCCATCGGGACGAGGCGTGCGCACGCACATTTCCGACGACTACCTGTGGCTGCCTCTTGCACTGTGCCGCTACGTGCATGCCACCAACGACACTGGCGTGCTGACCGAAGGCGTGCCCTTCATCGACGGTCGGCCGGTGAACCCCAGCGAAGACTCCTACTACGACCTGCCCGGCCACTCCATCCATTCAGCGAGCCTCTACCAGCACGCAGTGCGCGCGCTGCTGCACGCGCTGCGCTTCGGCGAACATGGTCTACCGCTGATGGGCGGCGGCGACTGGAACGACGGCATGAACCTGGTCGGCCACGAGGGTCGCGGCGAAAGCGTGTGGCTCGGCTTCTTCCTGAGCGAGGTGTTGCGCCAGTTCGCCACGCTGGCACGCGGCCATAGCGACGAGCCATTCGCGCAGCGCTGCGACGACGAGTGCGTCTGGCTACGCGAGCACCTCGAAACGTACGCGTGGGACGGTGCCTGGTATCGCCGCGCCTACTTCGACGACGGCACGCCGCTCGGCTCGGCGGCCAACACGGAGTGCCAGATCGACTCGATCGCGCAGAGCTGGTCGGTGCTGTCGGGTGTGGCCAACCCCGAGCGGGCGCGCCAAGCGATGGACGCGCTGGCGACCCGGCTGGTGCGCGCCGAGCACGGCTTGGTGCAATTGCTCGACCCGCCGTTCGACCGCCACGGCCCCGACCCGGGCTACATCAGCGGCTATGTGCCGGGCGTGCGCGAGAACGGCGGCCAGTACACCCACAGCGCGATCTGGGCCACGATGGCCTTCGCCGCGCTCGGCGACCACGAGCGCGCGTGGCAGCTGATGGACATCATCAACCCCTTGCACCACGGGCGCACGCCGAGCGAAGTCGAGGTCTACAAGATCGAGCCCTACGTCGTCGCGGCCGACGTCTACAGCGTGGCGCCGCACACCGGCCGCGGCGGCTGGAGCTGGTACACGGGTTCGGCGGGCTGGATGTACCGGCTGGTGCTCGAGTCACTGCTTGGCGTGCAGCTGGAGACCACGCAGGACGGGGCACGGCTGCGCCTCGCGCCGTGCCTGCCTCACGACTGGCCGGGCTTCACACTCGACTACCGCTACCGCGATACCGCCTACCACATCGAGGTGACGCAAGGCTGCGCCGAGCCCGGCGTGACGCTGGACGGGGTGGTGCAGATGGGCATGGACCTGCCGTTGGTGGAAGACGGCAAGCCGCACCGGGCGAGTGTGCGGCTTGCCTCGCCGTGACGACGGCATTACCCCGGCACTCCCATGTTCCCCGCGATCGTGTGCTTGCGTGTCGACCGCAGCAGCGGCACCGGCCATTGGACGATCGCGGCAAGCGCGACGTGGCAAAGATGGGCAAGCGATTGGCGCTCAATCGTCCAAAGAAATCGCAGGGCTCGCGCTGGAAATGGGGGCGGCGGCGAATTCACGCCTCACCACCCCGTCGGTTCGTCGCCCTCGTCGGTGGGCGCAGGGTCGGCGTCTGACGACGCGTTTCGGCGGGGGTCACTTCACCAACGTCACCGGCACCTCGACAAGGTGCAGCACCTTCGTCGCGATCGACCCCAGCAGCAGGCCGGTGATGGCCGCGACATTGCTGGAGCCGAGGCCGCGCGTGCCCATGATGACCTGCTCGCAGTCCAGCTCCCGCACGTAGCGGGCAATCGTCTGCGCCACGTCGCCGACTTCGACGTGCGAGGTGTAGGCAATGTCCGCGTTGTCGAGCCGGGCACGGGCGGATCGCAAGGCCGTTTCGCCTTCTTCCTGATGGAACTTGTCGATCAGGTCCTGGCTGAGGTACTTCTTGACGACCCCCGAATGGTTCGGCGGCTGCACGTTCAGGAGATGCAGCGTCAGCGGCTGCCGATGGGCGACTTGCCGGCAGGCCGCCTCCACCGCGCGCATCGAATTGTCAGAGCCATCGACCGGAACCAACACGCTGGGCATGAAGACCTCCTTGTGCGGAATATCCCTCAATGGCGCCTGCAAACAGCCGCCGCTGCAGCGTCCAGTCCTGGCGCCGGGAGGTCTGCGCCAGGCCAGTGCTGTTCGAGGACCAGGACTCGACGCTTGCGCCTAGCCAGCGATGCCGCCGCGGCCAGGCCACCTATCCTCGATCCGATCACGATCGCGTCCCACATGGCCTATCCCCTTTGACCGACGCGAGTGCCTCAAGAGCGCGAACGACGTCTCATGAGATCTCGAGCCTTGGCGGTCATTGCGTAGAGCCAGAGGCGTCGTCCGGCGGCTCTCTCACGTTGTCAATCGTCGACCTAGACGCTCAGTTCTTCGCCGCTCATCCTCGCCGTCCCAGCCACGCCACCAAGCATCGCACTGCCTGAACCAAACCTCCCGGGTTTCCCCAGTCGTGGGCGGCAGGGCCTCGGGGCGGACATACGGGTTTTCGTTGCTCGATATGCCGCAGGAGCGTGCAAGAGCGCCTTTCGACGATGCGACGGCATGGAGCTTCCACGATGCCCTTGTGCCTTCATAGGCTGCCTCGCTTCTTTCCATAGCGTTCTCCTCTGATTCGATTCGCCAACGGGCTGCGAAACACCATACGCCTCGCAAGTCCAGGCCACGGGCCGCCGATCACGAATTGGCTCGTCTCCTACGCTTGGCGGCCCGATGGAACCGGGCGCCCGAGCCGCGAGGCCATGCCGCCCGAGTGGCCATTGCGAAATTGGCACTTCGAGGCCGCCAGGGATCCCTGGTCGGCGTCGTCGCGACGCTAACGCGACACGATATCGCGTTGCCGGCAGCACTCGGTTCAACATGTCCACGAGGGCCTTCGCGTCGGCCTCGCCGAGTTGTAGCGGCACCGGTTTGCCGCCGAGGAGATATTGCCAGCCGCTGCCGGACTGATCGGGTTGATGGCGGCGTACTTGCCATACCGAGGCAACGCCGATCACGCCCCAACGCCGCTTCGCATCGACCGCTGCTGTGACGCGAACGAAGGCGCCGCTCGGCGACATGACCGTGTCACCGACCAGGATCGCCTTTGTTGCTTTTGCCATTCCAATCGGGCAGTGACGCTGTCCTAAGGGCTAACACCAGCTATGGGCAGCGCCCGGTTCAAGAGCTCTGCGAGCGCCTTCGCGTCGCTCTCGTTGAGTTGCACGGGCGCGCGCCTGCCGCCGTAGAAGAGCTGCATTGCCGCGCCGATGGACGAGGCACGGCAAACGCTCCACAAGGCGCCCGACTGAGCTGCTGACCAAGGGCTGGCACCGTCGCCCGGCGCTGTCACGGTGAACGAGGCGCCGCTTGGCAACGCAACCTGGTCTCCGACGCGAGGGGGTATTGGCATGCGCCGATCCTCGCAGAGGCTCTTTCGGCTGCCGTAGAACGAATAGCGTTTATCCGCCGCCGTTCACCAACGGCGCGCTCGGCCAGCATTGGCGCGGCGTCGGATAAACGTTATTCGTTCTACGCCAAGCCAGGGGCGATCCCACTGCGTCGAACATGTTGCAGCGTCCTTGGGTTCGGGCATGGGTACTTTGCGGCGCACGATCGCTCGCTCCCTGGAAGTGGGTCTTCGAAGGCTGCGACCTGTACCGAGACACAGGCGCGGCGCTGAAGAACGCCGGCTTCTCGAAGGTCGATCTTCGGCGCCTGATCCTGGCCACGATGTTCGTGCCGATCCGTCACCAGATCACCGCAGTGTGCGTGAACTGAAAAGTTTTTGAGCAGGCAGCAGTCTCTGTGCCGAATTTCGGCTGGCCGCCTCGCTTCCTTGAAGTCGAGGCCGCGGCGCAGATGCCGCTTCGCGCCACTCCATCAGGTCTTGGCTGACTTCCTTGCGGCCTTCTTGTCGGCTTCGAGGGTCTCGGCCTTCTTTTTCAGCTTGTCGGCGCGCGACGGCTTGTTGTTCTTGGCCGCTTTTGCTTCCTTTGGTCCCTTCGCGGCCTTGGGCGGCTTGGGCGGCTTGGGTGGCTTGGCCTGTTTCATCAGCTTGGTGGCCTTGGGCTTGGGCAGCTTGGCCTGAGCCTGCCGCTTCGTCCTGGCCTCCTTGAGCAAACGGCGTTCGTCCAGCAGTGCCTGCTCATGATCGGAAGGCAGGTCCACCCCTTTCGAAAAAGTGCGCCTTGCCATTGCGAGATGGAGCCTCGCGCCGTTTTTCTGGATCTGGTGGGACAACGATGCGATGCGAATCGGCATATGAGCGCTCCGGGTTGAATAAGTCCCAATGTAGGCTAGGTCGGGCCGCCGTGCCCATTGTGTGCCCATTGCTTGCTTTGGACTTCGATGTTGGCGCCGACGCCGCACCGTGGCCCTGCACAACCGCGTCGAGCAGAGACTGCCCGAGTTCAAGACGGCGCAAAGCGTAGCCATGCGGTTAGCCACCCATTTCGATACAGCAATTCTTTGCGAGACTCCTTCGGATTTCGATCTCCAGCGCGCAAGGCAGGGAGCGCTCTTTCGCCTTGCACGCCCAAGCGGTGACAGGCACACTAGGTGCACATCAACGGGGAGGTCAAATGGCAACAAAGAAGGGAATCGTCGACAAGGTTAAGGATGCGATTGCGGGCGTCTTCACGTCCAACGACGCCTCAGCCAGGCACAAGCCTGCAAAGGGCGCGAGCGCGAAAAAGGTAGCCGCAAACAAGACGGTCGCCAAGAAGGCAGCGTCAAAAAAAATGGCGCCGGCGAAGAAGTCGAGGAAATGACATTCCGCATGCGCTTGCCGCTGCTGCTGTCGGTTTCGGAACCTTTCTGTCCAGCAACGTGTTTCGGTCGCCCGGGGACTGCACACCGACGCCTATGCACTCATCGTGCTGCAGGTATGTCTGGCGGCGTTCAGCNNGAGCACGTCCATCGCATCCATGAGTGCGGTTCGGTCCTTTGGGGGCAAGGTTGCCTCTTCAGTGCTCGCGAAGAGATCGAGCTCGCCTTGGTGCTGCGACACCGGCTGGAGATTGACCAGCACGACGCCAGCCTTTGCGTAGTTAAAGCCTGAACGGAACTCGCGCCGTACCGCGTCCACCGCGGTCTCAACGAGCAGCCTCGTATCGGCAGTCGGCCGAACCATCGGCACCGTGACGTTCACGCTGTGTTGCTGGTCGTTCGGCCTAAACGGACTCGTCGTGAAGAAGACTCCCACGGCCCGGGCCGCGCTTTGCTGATGCCGAAGCTTCTCCGCAGCGCGCGACGCGAACTCGCTGATCGCCTCGACGATGCCAGCAGGCTGGGTGATGGCGTTGCCGAACGAACGTGAGACCAGGATCTGCTGCTTTGCCGCTGGCGCGTCTTCGACATCGGACATCTCGAGGCACGAGGTGCCACGCAGTTCGAGCAAAGTCTTCTCCAGCACGACACTAAACTTCTTGCGGATGGCGGCTGCATCGGCCCGCACGAAATCGAGCACCGTCTCTATTCCCGACTCCTGGAGCTTTGCGCTGATGCGCTTTCCGACTCCCCAGACGTTACCGACGTCGGTTGCGGCGAGCACCGCTTCGAGCTTGGCCGCAGTCAGAGTCCCGAAGTCACAGACTNNAGACTGGGCGCGTACGAGCCCGGTTTGCGGTCGGCGGTCTTGCCCACGTGGTTGGCGAGCTTGGCCAGTGTTTTGGTCCGACCGAACCCGATCGAGGTGGGCAGCCCGACTTCGCGCAGCACGGCCGCACGCAGCTTCATGCCGATGGCTACCCGGTCGCCGCGGACGCCCTCGAAGTCGAGGAAGCACTCGTCAATCGAGTAGACCTGTTGATGGGGCGCGAACCGAGCGGCCACCGCCATCATTCGAGCACTCATGTCGCTGTAGAGCTCGAAGTTCGCGGAGACGGCGATGAGCCCGGCGGTGCGCTCGAGGTGCTTCACCTGGAACCAGGGCTGCGCCATCTTGACGCCCAGGTCCTTCGCCTCATTCGAGCGCGCGATGCAGGCACCATCGTTCGATGAAAGGACCACGACAGGCCGACCCACCATGCGCGGCGCGAACACGCGCTCGCAGCTCACGTACATGTTGTTCGCGTCCGTCAGCGCCAGCATCGGGGAGGTCGGCTGAGGACAAAGGTCATGGCGAGCGAGTTTGCGGCCGACCGCCGGCGACTGGTGTACTCTGAGTCCTCACAAACGGAGAATTGATGGCCACCCAAGCTCAGAGAAACAGAACGAAATTGCATGTCCTGCGCGACAACGTTCGTCGCGCCAAGCGCGCTGTAAAACTCAGGCATCCCGGCGCCGCGGAGCGCCTGAAGGCACATACTGCGGCCAGGCTTGCGTACGCAGAGACCGGCAAGTAACCAGTGCAAACTGACGCCCGGGAATGGCAGTGGCCCACACGTGCGCCCCTGCGTCGTCAGCCAAGAAGCGACTTGATCACGGTCGTCACGACGCCCCACACTTCAAGCTGAACGCCTTCGCCGGGAACGATGTCTTCGTGTCCCGGACTCGCGGCTTCGAGCTTCATGAGTCCGCGCTGTTTGTACAGGCGACGACACGTCAGCTCGCTTTGAACCGCGGCGATGACGACGTTGCCATGCTCGGGCTTGAGGGCACGGTCCANNTCATCGGTGCATCATAGGTTTGTCGCCCTCCGGCCGGCGCCAATGCGGCTCCCGCTTCTCGCTACTCGGCGTCGGCGCGACGTGCTTTTTGCGTCTGGCGGGCGGCTCACTTCAACTTCGGCGCGATGGCTCAAGTCTTACCCGACGCCCACAGCCATAACGTCGCGCTGGCGTGTCGAATTGCAGCAAGAGCCCTGGAATCGACAATGATTGCGCGAGGAGTTCCTCAGCGCCCCGCCGCGTGGGCGGGGGGTCGGCTCGAGGAACGAGCGACAAGGCTCGGCAGAGCAGACGAGG
>PLZH01000028.1 GCA_003152055.1 Burkholderiales bacterium | reverse complement strand
ATTCAAAAGCCTCTCGATCTCTGAGCTCAGGGGTGGCTGTCGAGCCAGCCGCCTTCGAATCCCGCAGCCTCGAGGCCGGCTTTCAGGTAGCTGCATTTGCGCATCAGCGACCAGACCATTGCGCTCCGCTTGTTTTCGATCATCAGCACCGTCGGCCCTTCGTTGATGCCGAAGTGATAGGGCGAGATCCAGCCTACCCCGTCGTGGACGTCGTCGCGAAACACCGGGTTGAACGAGGCCTTGAAGCCATAGGGATTTGGCGCGTGGACGTGGAGGGCGCTCAGGTTGGCGATCGTCGGCGCCACGATCTCGGGTGCGAACGGCAGCGAGGCAGCTACGGCCCAGGGGGCCACCGTCCCGTCGTCGGGGCCGTAGGGGGCACCGCGCGCCACGTAGTCGAAGAAGACGCGCTCGACGCCGCCGACCTTCTTCGTCTGGTTGCCCGGGCCGTCGCTCGCCGTAATGCCCCAGCAGACCTCGTTCACGTGCTTGAAGCCGAGCGGGTTGCGGATCGCATACTGCTGCTGGATGAAGGTCGCTCGGCGGCTGTTCTCGAAGTAGTCCGAGTCGTGCTCGCGCATGAAGCGGTCTCGGATGCCGCGAAAGTCGCACCAGATGTGCGACATCTGGTGGATGAAGAGCGGGCCGGCATAGAGAAACTCAAATCCGTAGATCTGCTTCCACTCGTAGCTGCGGCACCATTCGTCGTAGCACTCGCGACCGATCGGATGCGTCGGCGAGCCGAGCGCAAGCAGGTAGAGGATGAGCGCCTCGTCGTAGCCTTCCCACCGATACGGCAAAAAGCCATGCTCCGGGTTCCAGCCGTGACAGATCGTGTTCGCGCCGGCGAGCATCCAGGCCCAGTCGACGCGTTCGTAGAGCAGCTTCGCGACGGCGCGGATCTCGGCTTCGTCTTGCGACGCCGCGTCGAAGTACTGCGCGGCAGCCAGGGCGCCGGCAATGAGCAGCGCCGTGTCGATGCTCGACAGCTCGCTCTTCCATTCGCGCTTGCCCGTCTGCATGTGCAGGAAGTGATAGAAAAAGCCCTTGTAGCCGGTCGCATCGGGCGCCTCGCTCTGCTCGCTGGCGGCGAAAAAGCGAAGCGTCGTCAGCGTGCGTTCGGCCGCCTCGTTACGCGAGATGAAATTGCGCTCGGCCCCGACTGGATACGCGGTCAGCGCCATGCCGATGGCCGCGATGCTGGCCGGCCAATCGGGCGCGGTCTTGTCGAGGACGAGGCCATTGGCGCGATTGACTTCGTTGACGAAGTAGCCGAACGATCTGCGCTGCAGGCGCCGCAGCGTTTGCTCCTGCAGCGACGTCGCGCTTCTGGAGAGGCTCACGGGCTGGTCTGCCATTCGATTTGAAAGTTGCCGAGAAATCGAGATTCGAGCACCAGCGACGCGCCGATGTCTTCGTCAAAGCGTATACCAGCCGGGACGGCGCGGCATCGGACAAGGCATAGATGAAGGCAGCGACAGCTTCTTCACACCCGGCGCCCGGCCGACTCTGAAACAATCAAGCCTGTGACTTCCGCCGATCTCCAGGCCACCGTCGCGCACATGGGCTCGCTCGCCCGTGCGGCGAGCCGGGGCCTGGCCGCGTCGCCGCTCGCGGCGCGCAACGCCGCGCTCCGCGCGCTGGCGCGGCGCCTGCGCGACGCCGGCCCGTCGCTTGGCGACGCCAATCGCCGCGATCTCGACGCGGCCCGCGCCGCCGGCCTCCCGGCGCCGCTCGTCGATCGGCTGAAGCTTTCCGCCGCGATCGTCGAGACCGTCGCGCAAGGCTGCGAGCAGATCGCGGCCATGCCCGACCCGATCGGCGCGATCACGGGACTCACCGAGCAGCCGAGCGGCATCCGGGTCGGCCGCATGCGCGTGCCGATCGGCGTCTTCGCCATGATCTACGAGAGCCGGCCGAACGTGACGATCGAGGCCGCGGCGCTCGCCATCAAGAGCGGCAACGCCTGCATCCTGCGCGGCGGCTCGGAAGCGCTGCAATCGAACCTGGCACTGGCGGCGCTGGTGCGCGATTCGCTCGCCGAAGCCGGCCTGCCGCCCGACGCCGTGCAGCTGGTCGAGACGACCGATCGTGCCGCGGTCGGATTTCTCATCGCAACGCCCGAGGCCGTCGACCTCGTCATCCCGCGCGGCGGCAAGAGCCTGATCGAGCGCATCGCCCGCGAGGCAAGAGTGCCGGTCTTGAAACACCTCGACGGCAACTGTCACGTCTACGTCGACGCCCACGCCAACCTCGACATGGCTCTGGCCATCGTCGACAACGCCAAGACGCAGAAGCTGAGCCCATGCAACGCGGCCGAGTCGCTGCTCGTGCACGCAGACATCGCGGCGCGCTTTCTGCCGGCCATCGGCACGATCTTCGCGAGCAAAGGCATCGAGATGCGTGGCGACGCCGCCGCGCTGACCCTGCTGCAAGGCGTCGCGGGCGCCATGCTCGCCGCCGCGACCGAGGCCGACTGGCGCGAGGAGTATCTCGCCGCCGTCATCAGCGTGAAGGTGGTCGACTCGTTCGACGAGGCGATTTCGCACATCGATCGCTACGGCTCGCATCACACCGACGCCATCGTCACCGATTCGCATGCCAACGCAATGCGGTTCCTCCGCGAAGTCGATTCGGCGAGCGTCATGGTCAACGCCTCGACGCGCTTTGCCGACGGCTTCGAGTACGGCCTCGGCGCCGAGATCGGCATCTCGACCGACAAGCTGCATGCGCGCGGGCCGGTCGGCCTCGAAGGCCTCACGTCGCAAAAATGGGTCATCTTCGGCCACGGAGAAATTCGTGCCTAGCGATCCGCGCCGCGCTCTGGTTCTCTTCTCCGGCGGCCAGGATTCGACCGTCTGCCTCGCCTACGCGCTCGACCGCTATGCCCATGTCGAGACAATCGGCTTCGACTACGCGCAGCGCCATTCGGTCGAGCTCGAGAGCCGCCTGCACGTGCGCTCGCACCTGCACGAGGAGTTTCCGCGCTGGGCCGAGCGGCTCGGCGACGATCACCTGCTCGACCTGTCGCTGCTCGGCCAGATTTCAGACACGGCGCTGACCAGCGAGCGCGCCATCGAGCGCAACGCCGGCGGCTTGCCGAACACCTTCGTCCCGGTCCGCAACCTGCTCTTCTTCACTTTCGCCGCCAGCGTCGCCGACCGGCGCAGCCTCGAGGTGCTGATCGGCGGCATGTGCGAAACCGATTACTCCGGCTATCCCGACTGCCGCGACAACACGCTGAAGTCGCTCCAGGTCGCCATCAGTCTCGGCCTCGACAAGCCGATGACGATCGACACGCCGCTGATGTGGCTCGACAAGGCCGACACCTGGGCGATGGCGGAGCGCCTCGGCGGCGAGGCGCTCATCGAGCTCGTCATCGAGCACACGCATTCCTGTTATCTCGGCGACCGCGAGCACCGCCATGCCTGGGGCTGGGGCTGCGGCCTGTGCCCGTCGTGCGATCTGCGGCGCAAGGGCTACGATGCCTGGCTGAACAGCTGATCGGGCTACCGCTGGTGCCGGCAGACTCTTTGTTTCGGCTGGCGCTGCGACAACGGTCACGCGGCGCGAGTGCGCCGGCAACGATCGGTAACGACGCGGCGGCTTGCGCTGTCTTACATTGTCTCGAATGACGACGTCGCAGATCACCGGTGCTAGCGTGACGGCGGTGCTCGTGTTTTGGATCGTCGGCGCCTACAACCGCATGGTCAGCTTGCGCAACGCCCTCGTCGCCCGATTCGCTTCGGTGGATGAGCTTTTCCGGCAACGCCACGTGCTGCTCGAAAGGCAGGTCGATCTGCTCGCCGCGGCGTTGGCGAGCGCCGGGCCGCGCCTCGAGGCATTGCGCGCCGCGTGTCGCCAGGCCGACGCGGCGCGCGAGCACGCCCGTTTCCGGCCCGGCGCGGCCGGTGCGATCACGAGCCTGCGCGTCGCCGAAGACATCCTCGCCGACGCCCGCGCGCGGCTTCCGGTGCAATCGGTGGCCGGCGCCGACCTGCCCGAGCTCAATACGCGCATCGCCGCCAGCGACACGACGCTGGCCTTCGCGCGGCGCGAGTTCAATGCCGCCGTGGCCGGCTATAACCAAGCCGTGCGCCAGTTCCCCACCGCGCTGGTGGCGCGGCTCTTCGGTTTCCGGCCGGCCGCGACCTTTTAAGCCGTCGCATGGCAGATTCGTACGCCACGCACCAGGCCACGGTCGATACCGAGGCCAATGCCGCCGACCGCCTGTCGCGCCTGCACGGCGCGTTCGAGTTGCATGCGGCCTTGCTCGCTCTGCTGCTGGCGCCGGGCAGCAAGCGCGCGGCGCGCGCCTGGGAGATCGAGACGGCGGCGACGCCGGGGGTCGCGGGCCTGCGCGAGCACGCGGCCAGCCTTTCCGGCGCAGCCCGCTTGCCATGGGTCGAGCTGCTGCTCTCGCGCATGGCGCTGCAACCGCTCGCGGCGCGCAAGGACCTGCTGCAAGCGACGCGGCGCATCATGGCCGCGCGCGGCGCCGCGCGGCCGATCGATCGCCTGCACTGGCTGGCGATGCGGCGCGGCCTCGGCGAGATACCGCCGCTCGCCGCGCGAGCCGAGGCGAGCGCCGAGGTGGCGGAATGGCTCGAGTCCGACGTGCTCGCACTGGCCGCCTACACAGCCTTCTTGTCGCGCATGATTCCCGACGATTCGGACGGCGGCGAAGCCGGCGCGAAGTGGTACGCGACCGTCATGACGACCTGGCAGCATTTTGCCGATGCACCCGAATGCAAACCCCCGGACGCCGAGCACATGGTCGAAGCTCTCGGCAAGCTGCAGACGATGTCGTGGATGCAGCGCCCCGTCGTCGTCCGCGGCTGGGTCACCGCGGCGCTCAAGCACAACGGCGGCGCGCGCCTCGGCGATCTGGCCGCCGACGCCTTGCGCCTCACCTGCACCTTGCTCGATTCGCCGCAGCCACCGGAGCTGGCCCGGCACTACATCACGCTTGCGGCCGACGCCACCCGGTGAGCGGGCACGCCGGCTGCTCGGCTCACTCCGCCGACCCATGAAAGCCGACCCGTGATGCGCAAGGATGCAACGAAGGCCGCCAGTCCCGCTCCCCGCGGCGAGCACGATCCGCAGCACAAGCCGCGCGAGCCCGAGCGCGTACTCCTGCACATGCCGGTCGACGTTCGCAACGCCGCGCTCGTCGTCATTGCCGTTCTCGCCTGCGCCTTCGCGCTGCAATGGGCGAAAGCGGTTTTCATACCGCTTCTGCTCGGCCTGATGTTCAGCTACGCGCTGACGCCTGTCGTGAACATGATGCAGCGTTGGCGCGTGCCGCGCGCCGCCGGAGCCGGGCTGCTGCTCGCGGCCATCGTTTCGACGATCGGCTGGGGCGTCTGGTCGCTGAGCGATGAGGCGAGCGCCTTCATCGATACCTTGCCGCAGGTCGCACAGAAGCTGCGCCAGACGATGCAGGGACAGCGTCAGAGGCCGGTGGCGACGATCGAGAAGATGCAGCAGGCGGCGACCGAAATCGAACAGGTCGCCGAAGGCGCGGCGACGCCGGCGTCGGCAGTGGCATCGGGCGATGCGGCTTCGGCCGCACGCGCAGCGCGCTCGTCCTCGGTGCCGCTGCCGACGCCGGGCGGCGTGACCCGCGTCGTGGTCGAGAAGCCCGGCCTCGACATCAAGGACTATCTGTGGACGGGAACGCTCGGCGCGTTCGCCTTTCTCGGCCAGTGTGCCGTCGTCTTCTTCATCACCTTCTTTCTGCTCGCCTCCGGCGACACCTTTCGCCGCAAGATGGTCAAGCTGGCCGGGCCGCGCCTCAGCCAGAAGCGGATCACGATCCAGGCGCTGGACGAGATCACGAATCAGATCCAGCGCTACCTGCTCGTACAGCTCGCAGTCAGCGTTTTCGTCGGCGTCCTGACCTGGCTCGCCTTCATGGCCATCGGCCTCGAGCAGGCCGCCGTCTGGGGCGTCGTCGCCGGCGTCACCAACCTGATCCCCTATCTCGGCGCGGTTCTCGTCGGCGGCGCTTCCACACTCGTTGCGTTCATCCAGTTCGGCGCGCTCGACATAGGCCTGCTGGTCGGCGCGAGTTCCTTCGCCATCCATACGGTCGTCGGCAACCTGCTCACACCGTGGTGGATGGGGCGGGCCAGTCGCATGAGCCCGTTCGCGGTCTTCGTCAGCGTGCTGGTCTTCGGCTGGCTCTGGGGCATCTGGGGGCTGCTGCTCGGCGTGCCGATCCTGATGATCGTCAAGGCGATCTGTGATCGCGTCGACGAGCTGAACGCGGTCGGCGAGCTGCTCGGCGACTGACCCGCCAGCTCATGGCTTCGGCGCTGTCGCCGTGACTCCGCTTCGCGCCAGCCGCCAGACCAGGGCCGATAGCGCCACCACGCCGGCGAGCAGTACACCCCACAGCAGCCAGGGCCGTAGCCGGGCGATGCGCTCGGCGCGCTCGGCGGCACGCGCGATCTCCGGTACGTCGCTGAAGGCGCCGAGCTCGGCCCGGCCGAAGCGCTGACGCTCGTCGTCGAGTCGCGGCACCAGCGTCGATGCCGGCAAGGCGCCTTCGGGAGAGTCGGGAGATCCGGCCAGGAGGTGAAACGGCGGCTGACCCGTCGTCGCGAAAACGAGCGAAGCGAGTCGCGCGTGAACGACGAGTCGCGTCTCGTGCGCATCGAGCGCGGCGGCGCGCGCGTCGGGGATGACGCGGATGAAGCGCGCGTGCACCGACACGGCGATGGCCGGCGACTCGGCCACCGCACCGTCGCGCTCGAGTCGAAAAAAGACGCCGGCGCCGAGTTCGCGCCACGGTTCGTCGACACGGCTTCGTCCCTGCACGCGCACCGGCGCAACGCGCGTGCCGCCGGCGAAACGTAGGTCGAGATCGACGAGTGGCAAATCGCCGCCAAGGTCGAAGTGCAAGGCGCGCCGCGCGTTGGCGTCGGTGCCGGCTCGGCCGGCGGGCTCGACGCTCGGCGCGAATACGAGCTCGTTCGCCGCATCGGCGGCGATCAGGCCCGGCGCCGGCGCGAGCCCGATCGCGCCGGTCAGCGCCGGCGCCGAGGCGACGTCGAGCCAGACCAGGCGCAGGAATCTTCCGGTTGCCTCGGGCAGCACGATCAGAGGTTGCGTCAGCACGCCCGCGGCTGATTGCAAGGCCATCAATTGGCCACCGCGCGCGCCGCGCCAGCGACGCAAGTCGTCGCTCGTTTCGAGGCCGTAGGCCACCGAGAACTCGGCCGGCCCGGACCAGGCCAGGCGAAGACGCTGGGGCAGCGATTCGCCAGATCTGGCTTCGCCGAGATCGACGAGCCAGCCGGGCGATACGCCGGGAAATGCGCTCGGACGGGCCGCATGTGCGCCCGATCGACGCACGCTGATGCGGTCGCCCTCGACCGTCACGTCGACGGGCGACGCCCAGGCGCTGCCGTCGACCGGCCGCGGCGGCAGCGGATAGAGCGCCGCTTCGCGCAACCGCTCGCTCGCCGCAGGCGCCGGCGGCGGTGCAAGCAACGCGAAGGGCACGCGCTCGCCACGCGCATCGACGATGCGCATATCACGCAGATCGGCCTGCATCGAATGCGCATAGGCCGAAGGCGGCAAGGCCAGCTGCACGAAAGGCGCCGCCTGCACGATCGCGATCGGCGCGCTGTAGCGCTGCGCTGCCGGGTCGGCAGCGGCCCCGTGTGCGCAAGCGCCGAGCGCCAGCGCGAGGGCGGTGGAATGAATGCAGTCAGACCGGCGCATGGCGCGACTCCTTCGCCGGCGGGGGCGCGACGTAACCGATGACGAGCATGAGCACGCCGACGCCGACGAAAGAGACGATACGCGTCACCGTGCCGCTGCCCGACAGATCGACGATGAGCAGCTTGAGGACCACGGCCGCAAGCAATGCCGCGCCCGCCATCCAGGGCAGCCGTGCAGCACGGCGTGCGGCCAGCCACATCGAGACGAGCGCCGTCGTCGTCCAGAGCAGCGTGATGCCGGTCTGCACGGCGAGTGAGCCATTCCACGCATCGAAGCGATAGGGCACGCCGCCGTAGTGGTGAAAGGCACGCACGAGCATGGCGTTGAGCCAGACGAAGCCGGCCGCGGCGACGAGACCGAGCGGCCAGCCTCCGGCTCGCTCGGCCAAGCGCAGCCACTGGAGGATGGCGACAAGGGCGAACGCGATGCCAAGGTCGAGCGGATTGAAGAGCGGCACGTGCAGCAGCGGCGCGGCCGAGCCATCGGAGGCGATGTTGGCGACGAGCGTCCAGAGGCCGAGCGCGATCGCCAGCGTGGCGGACGCGACGCGCGCATAGGCCTCGGGCGCGGCACGGAACGGCCAGACGCGCAAGGTCGCGGGCCGCGGCAGCGCCAGCAGCAATGCGCCGGGAACGGCGAGCCAGCCGAGCCACGGCCAGGCGCTCGCGGCGTCGCCCCAGTCGGCAGTCACGGCGCGACCGGTAAGAGCGCCGACGAGCGCCAGCGCAACGAGGCCGATGACGTGCACCGCGTCGGCGACCAGTCGCGGCCAGTGCGGCGCCGCCCAGCGCAGCACCGCGGCGTGCACGGCGAACGCGATCGACCAGGCCCACCAGCCGCCGTCGCGCAGCGGGTCGGCAAGCAGGGCCGCATCGATAGCCGCAGCGATGAGAAGCAGGGGCGCGTGCGCCACCGTCGGCCAGGCGATCGTCCGCCAGTCAAGCCGCGCCGCGATGAAGACATAGAGGAGCACGACCGCACTGGCGGTGGCCAGCGTCGCGGCAAGAGCAAACCGCCAGGGAACGAAGGTCACGAGCTCGAGGCCGGCCGTCGAAACGAGCCACAGCGTCGCCAGCGCGATGAGCAAGGGCTCGGCCGTTTCCTCGCCGTCGGCGAGCGCGGCGATGCGCTGCTGGCGATGGACGAAGAAGGCGGAGGCGATCGCCGCGGCGGCGGCCATCAGGCCGTTGAAGAGGTAGGCGTTGAAGACATCCGTCGGTTCGCCGTAGCGATCGTGCGCGAGCAGCATCGAAAGACCGGCGATGAAGTGCAGCAGGTAGCCGAAGGCGCGCGGCAGGCCACGCCTCTGGCGAAAGCCGACCCAGACGAGGCCGGCACCTTCGAGCGTCCATGCGCCGGCGGTGCTGCGCGCGTCGAGCGCGAAGGGAATGACGAGGGTCAGGAAGATGGTCGCGATGGCCAGGCTCGCATCGAAGGTGAGGACCAGCGAAGCTCGCTTGCGCATCCACGCCGCGAGGAAGACGTAAAACGCGGCGAGTGCGAGCGCCGAAAGCGCGGTGCCGAAAGGCGTATCGCGAACGAGCCCGTACTGCAGGGCGAAGACGATCGTCGGCAGGCCAAACAGCAGGCTGCTGTTGACCCACACGTTGCTGCGTGGCGTCGCTGTGTCAGGCACCGCGCGCCGTGCCGGCAGCAGCATGATCAGCACGAAGAGCAGAAAGAAGGCGACAAGGAAGGATTCGCTCATCACGAACGACTCGGCGCGGTAGCGCAGGACGCCCCAGGCCGTGGCGATGACGAAGGTGGCGATGAAGCCGACGAGATCGAGCGAGCGCCAGGTTCGAAACCAGGCCACCGCGGCGATGCCGACGTCGAGGACGAAGTAGTAGGCGAAGAGCGCAGCGGCATCGTCGGAGCCGGTCGAGACGATGAGCGGCGTCGCGAAGCCGCCCAGTGCGCCGACGACGGCGAGCGAGCGCGCGTCCTGCAGGACGGCAAGCGCCGCTGCGAGGCCGGCGACCGCAATCATCAGCGCGAAGGCCGGAAACGCGGCGAGCACGCCGTAGTAGCGAAATGCCGCGAAGAGCGTGAGGTAGAGAACGGCGACGGCGCCGCCCTGCAGCACCTGCGCATACGCCGGCCGGCCCGAGCGAAGACGCCAGCCGACGGCGAGCAACGCCAGCGCGGCGGCGCCGATCGACGCCAGACGCACCTCGGGAGGCAAATGCGTGTGCTCGACCGCGTACTTGGCCAGAAAGGCGAGGCCGACGAAAAGAATCGCGATGCCCGCCTTGACGATGGTGTTGCCGCCGACGAGCCAGCGCCGGATCGGCTCCCAGGCGGTCGGCCGCGCTGGTGGCGCGATGCCGGCGCCGACGAGTGCCGGAGCGTCGGGCATCGGCACGGTGTCGGGACCCGCGTCGGCCATCGGCGTCGTGAGCGCGGCTGAAGCGTTGGCGACGAACGCCGGTGCCGCGACACCGACGCTCGGTCCGGGCAACGGCTCGGCAACGACAGGATCGGGCTCGCTTGCCGGCGCCGAAGCGGTCACGGCCGGCGAATCGGCAAGACGCGGCGCGGCCCCGGCACCGCCCGCTCCAGCGGCGGCAAGCGTCGCACGCAGCGCCGCGAGACCAGCCTGCTGTCGCCACGCGTTGACGAGCAGCCAGCCGAGCAAAGCGCCGACGAGTGCACCGAAGCCGCCATCGCCAGCTGCGCCGATCAACGCGCCGACGACGATCGCGATGAGATGAGCCACGTCGACCTCCCGCCTTGTAATGTCGGAAAACTCTAGCAGTACGCCTTCGCGAAGAAGGCCCGCTGACGGGGGATGCGGCGCGCGGCAAGGCCGAGTTGCCTCTGCCGCTTCGCCCGGTAGCGTGCGGCGCGACCGGCGACG
>PLZH01000087.1 GCA_003152055.1 Burkholderiales bacterium | reverse complement strand
ACCAGGGACCTACGGATTAACAGTCCGGCGCTCTACCAACTGAGCTATCGAGGAACGGAACCAGAAATTATAGCGAGAGGCCCTTGGCCTACAGGTCGGCCTGCAGCGAGACGCGCACGGTTCTCGGCGCCAGCGGGAACAGGTACACGTGGCTGTACTCGTAGGGCGATTCGCGCCAGGCACGGCAGTCGAAGAGGTTGTCGATGCCGGCGCGCAGCGTCCACGCTACGCCGTCGACCTTGCGCTCGACTCGCGCGCCGAGGTCGAAGCGCGTCACCGAGGGGATGGCGATGCTGTTGTCGGGCAGCACCTCGCGCGAGCTTTCGTAGCTGGCGCCGGCCTGGATCGCGAGGCCGGGCACGGCCGCCACGGCGTAGCCGGCCTGCAGGCGGGCGCTCGCCGCCGGCACGTTGGTCGGCTGCTTGCCGTTGAGCGAGGCGTCGGCTTGGCCTTCGACGCGCGCATGTAGCCACTGCGCGCCGCCGCGCAGCTCCCACGCGCCCTGGCGCCACGTTCCGCTCGCCTCGAGGCCGCGGTGGTGCTGGTCGCCGACGAGCGTGTGAATGCAGTCCGGCGGGTCGCCGGGGACGGCGTCGCAGGGGCCGAGGTCGCCGAAGAGCGGCTGGCGGATGTCGAAGGCGGCGATCCGCCATTCGAGCCGCTCGCCGCCGCCCTTGAAGCCGATCTCCGTCTGCCGGCTCTTCGCCGCGGCCACCGCCTGGCCGTGGTTGATGTATTGCGGCAGGTTCGGCGCCACGTCCGACTGCACGCCCTCGCCCCAACTCGCATAGGCGATCTGCCCCGGCGCCAGCGCATAGGTCGCGGCGGCGAAGGGCGTCGTGAACGATTGCCGATAGCGCGTCGGCGAGGAGCCGTCGGTGTTGATGGCGCCGCGGTCTAGCCGTGAGGTGCGGACGCCGAGCCAGAGGGTCGTGCGCGCGTCGAGCGCGATCGCATCGCGCAGGTAGAGCTCGGTCGTGTATTCGTCGCGGTTGGTGTTCGTGGCGTTCGCCTCGGGCGCAGACGGCACGACGGCCGTTCCTTCGACGTTGCCGGTGCCTGCGAAGTTGTAGGTCAGCGCGTTGAAGCGGTTGTGCACGACGTTGCGCAGCACGCCCGTCGTCAGCGTGTGGCCGAAGGGGCCGGTCGTGAGCTTGCCGTGCAGCGACAGGTCGAGCGCGTCGCTGCGCCGCCGCTCGTCCTCGCTGCGGTAGTCGTAGAGATCGAAGGTGCCGTCGGGGCAATAGCGATCGGGGTAGTAGGTGCCGTCGCTGGCCGTGCAGCCGAACGGGAAGGCGGTGCGATCGTCGGTGCGCAGGCGTTGCGTCACGCCGTGGGCGACGATGCGCCAGTCGTCGCCGAGCTTCTGCGTCACGCGCAGCGAGGCCGTCGTCGCGTCGAACACGGTCGGCAACGACCAGGGCTGGTCGTTGAGGTTGATGCTCGGGTCGGGCACCGCGGGTACGTTGTTGCCGAGCAGGCTGAAGCCCGGCACGCTCGGCTGCGAGCGGTGGCTGGTCTCGACTTCGGCCTCGACCAGCGTGCCCGCGCCGGCCCGCCAGTCGCCGGCCAGCGCCAGCAGGCGGCGACTGCCCACGTCGTAGCGCACGTAGGGGTCGATGTGTTCGCCGGCCACGTTGAGGCGCAGGCCGAACGCGTTGTCGACGCCGAAGCGGCGGCTGAGGTCGGCGGCGCCGAGCACGCTGTTCTTCTCGCGCCACTGCACGAAGGCCGAGCTCAGCGGCGCCTCGAGCGGCCGCTTGACGATGACGTCGACGAGGCCGCCCGGCGCGCTCGTTCCGGCCTCGATGCCGCTCAGGCCTTCGAGCACGTCGACGCGCGCCTTGTTGTCGAGCGGGATCGAGGTTTCGGCGTTGATCGGCAGGTCGTCGCGGCGGAAGTTGAAGCGGTTGTCGATGACGAAGCCGCGCAGCGTGAAGTAGTCGATGTAGCCCTCGGCGTTGTAGGCGTCGGCGACGGAAGCGTCGAAGCGCACGAGGTCGGCGAGCCGCGCCGCGCCGGCATCGCGCAGCTGCGCCGCGTCGACGACGGTGGCCTGCACCGGCGTCTGCGCCAGCGGCGTGTCACCCCAGCCGGCAACGCTCGCCTGCGGCGGCGACTTGCCGGTGACGAGCACCGGCGCGAGGGTCGCCGCGCCTGCTGGCGCCGAGGCCGGCGGCGCAGCGACCGCTGCGGTCTGGGCTCGGGCCGCCGAGGCCATGAACAGGAGGGGCAGGCAAACAGCCAGCGCCACGCGGCGCGCTGCAATCGATCGATGAGCCATCGTCCGTCTTTCGATGGCAGGTCTTTGGGCCGGCTGGCCGATGCGGCCTATGCGGCTTGCTTCCCTGCGCGAGGATTACCTCAGTCAGGTTCAAAGGGACTTTCTCAGTCGAACGCCCGAAAACGTCCAACACCCCCAGCGAACGCGCACCGGTCTTCAAACCGGGGCGCGGGCGGATTATCGCAAAACGCTCAAGGCTCGGGGTCGACGCCGAGAAGCTTGTGCAGCTTCTGGCTCGTCGTCGTGTAGAGAAGCGGTTGCGCCCGTTCGGGATGGACGCGGTCGGCGATCGCGAACGCGGCGAGCGTCGCTTCGTGAAAGCCGGAGACGATCAGCTTTCTCTTGCCCGGATAGACGTTGACGTCGCCGACCGCGAAGATGCCCGGCACCGAGGTCTCGAAGCGCTCGGTATCGACGACGACCTGCTTGCGCTCGAGCGCCATACCCCATTCGGCGAGCGGCCCCAGCTTCGGGCTCCAGCCAAGGAGGACGAGCAGGACGTCGAGTGCCAGTGTCTGCAGCGTGCCGTCGTTGCAGGTGACGACGAGCCCGGTGAGCCGGCCGCCGCTTTCCACGATGCCGCTCGCTTGGCCCGCGACGAAGGCGATGCGCCCGCGAGCACGCGCCGCGGCTAGGCGCGCGAGCTCGTCGATGCCGGCTTCGAAGTCGTCGCGGCGGTGCACGAGCGTGATGCTGGCGGCGCCGCTCGCCACCGCGGAGAGCGCGGCAGCGACTGCCGCCTCGCCAGCGCCGGCGATGACGACGTGCTGCGCCGCCTTGCGAACCGCATCGGCGTCGCGATAGAACACCTGCGTTTCGCGCCAGCGCTCGAGCCCTTCGACCTTCAGCCGCCGCGGCTGGAACGAGCCGACGCCGCCGGCGACGACGATCGCCTTCGCGACGAAGCGCGTGCCGGCGTCGGTGCCGACGTCGAAGCTTGCGTCGTCGCGCCGCCGGACACTGCTCACCTGCTGCCCGAGATGAAAGCGCGCGGCGAACGGCGCGATCTGGCGCTGCAGGCGCTCGACGAGCTCGCGCCCGGTGCAATACGGCAGCGCCGGGATGTCGTAGATGGGCTTGTCGGCGTAGAGCTCGAGGCACTGGCCGCCGGCGTGCGGCAGCGAATCGACGACCTGGGCGCCGACCTCGAGCAGCCCCAGCTCGAACACCTGGAAAAGGCCGACGGGCCCGGCGCCGACGATCAGCGCGTCGGTCGCGATCGGAGCCGGCGCGTCGTGCTGCGGCTCGGCCATGGGAGCGTGCTCAGCGGATCAGCTCGTCGAGCTTGCCGGTGCGGTCTTTCCACTCGTCGGCATCGGGCAGCGCCGCCTTGCGCCGCGTGATGCTCGGCCAGCCCTTGGCGAGCTCGGCATTGAGCTTCGTCATGTGCTGCTGGTCGCCGGGTACGTCTTCCTCGGGAACGATGGCGTTGACCGGGCATTCGGGAATGCAGACGGCGCAATCGATGCACTCGTCGGGGTCGATCGTCAGGAAGTTCGGCCCCTCGCGGAAGCAATCGACCGGGCACACGTCGACGCAGTCGGTGTACTTGCAGCGGATGCAGGATTCGAGGACGACGTGGGTCATGAAGCAGGGGCTCAGGTGGCGCGCGGCCCGACCGGGCGGCGCGACGAAAGACGGAATCGAATCGAGAATTTTACGGCCTGGCCCGAGCGCCCATGGCGAGGCCGGATATCGCCGTCCCGGTAGCCGGAAGCGGCTGGCTCCCGGCGCTTGTCGCGCTCGTGGCCACGGGCCGCGTCGCCGTCACCGGCTTCGCGCCGATGCCGACCGTCACGACCGTCGGCCGCCCCGAATGCAGCAGCGCCGCCCGGCCGAGCGTCGTGATCGTGTGGTCGCTGGCGAGCTCGTCGGGCCAGCCGGCGCGCGAGACGACAAGGGCCGGCGTATCGATCGGCCAGCCGGCCGCCACGAACCTGCGGGCGAGGGCGCCCAACTGCTTGCCGGCCATGTAGAAGACTTCGGTGTCGGCGTGCCGGCCGGCAGCCAGGCCTGTGTCGTGCGTCATCGCCGTCGTTAGGCTGACGCTGCGGCCGGTGCCGCGCCGGGTCAGCGGGCGCTGCGTCGCCGCGGCGGCGGCCATCGCCGCCGAGACGCCGGGAACGACCTCGCATGAGATGCCGGCCGCAGCCAGCGCTTCGAGCTCTTCCTCGAGCCGGCCGAAGACGCTCGGATCGCCGCCCTTGAGCCGGACGACGACGTTCGATTCGCTCGCGTGCCTGACGAGCAGGGCATTGATCGTCGCCTGACCGGCGCTGCCCTGCTCGCCGGGCACTCCATGCGGCACGCCGCGAAAGCCGCGCTTGCCGACGTCGATCCAGCGCGCCTGCGGCGCCAGCTCGCGCAGCGCCGGATCGGCGAGCGAATCGAAGAGCACGACGTCGGCCGTGCGCAAGCGCTCGGCGCCGCGCAGGGTGATGAGATCGGCCTGCCCCGGCCCGGCGCCGACGAAGACGACCCGGCCTCGCCACGCGTCCTTCATGCCGCCTCCGCGGCGACGAGCAAGGCGCCGCTGGTGCGGTTGCTTGCCGGATCGACGACGATGAGCGAGCCGCCGACGCGGCTCGACTCGAACGGCTCGACCGGCAGCGCTTCCTGCGCTTCGACGACGACGCGGCCGATTTCGTTGACGGCGAGTCGATCCGCCGCTTCCCGACGGAGCGTTTGGATGTCGAGGCGGCTTTCGATCGCGGCAAAGCGCGCCTGCACCCAGCGATGGCCATGGCGGAGCTGGTATTTGCGGCCGGCGACGGCGGGCTCGGTGTCGAGCCAGGCGAGCGCCGCGGCGAAGCGGCGTGTCGGTACGAGCCCGGCGGGCGCGGCGAGCCAGTCGCCGCGCGAGACGTCGAGCTGGCGATCGAGAACGATGCCGGCCGAGATACCGGCCTGCGCCGTGTCGACCGTGCGGCCAGCGACGAGGATCTCGGCGACGGTGGCGCGCTCGCCACTCGGAAAGACCTCGATCGCATCGCCATTGCGGATCGCACCGCGCGCGATGCGGCCCCAAAGGGTGCGGCGCAGATCGCCTCCCTCGGCGGCCCCGCTGTCGCGAGTCACGTACTGGACGGGAAGGGCAAAGCCTCGCGACCCGGCGCTGCCCGCAGGGTCTTCTCCGGCCGGCAGGCCTTCGAGCAACTCGAGCAGCGACGGGCCGTGATTCCACGGCGTGACGAGGCGCCGGGTGACGTTGTCGCCGCGTAGCGCCGAAACGGGAACGACGCCGGCCACGGTGATCTCGGCCTCTTTCGCGAAGGCGAGCACGGCGTCGCGAACCGCGGTGAAGGCGGGGCCTGGATCGGCGACGGCATCGATCTTGTTGACGACGAAGACGATGCTCGGCACGCGCAGCAAGCGCGCCAGCAGCGTGTGGCGGCGCGTCTGCGTCAGCAGCGCGAGCGGCCGCGCGGCCAGGTCGAGCCTGGTGATGTCAACGAGAACGAGCGCCGCGTCGCTGCCCGCCGCGGCCGTCACCATGTTGCGCGTGTACCGCTCGTGTCCTGGCGCGTCGGCGATGACGAACTTGCGTCTGGGCGTGGCGAAGTAGCGCCAGGCGACGTCGATCGTGATGCCCTGCTCGCGCTCGGCTTCGAGGCCGTCGGTGAGCAGCGAGAGATCCAGGCTCGGGCCGCCGTCGATCCGCGTCGCGTGTGCGGAGCGCGATTCGATCGCGCTCAGCTGGTCGGCGAGGATGGCGCGGCTGTCGTAGAGCAGCCGCCCGATGAGCGTGCTCTTGCCGTCGTCGACCGAACCGGCGGTGAGGAAGCGCAACGCGCGCCGGGTCGGGGCGGTCATCAGAAGTAGCCCTCTTTCTTGCGCCGCTCCATCGCCGCGCCCGAGGCACGGTCGTCCATGCGCGTGGCGCCGCGCTCGCTGATCTCGACCGTCAGCGTCTCGGCGACGACCTCGGCGGCGTTGGCCGCGTCGCTCTCGACCGGGCAGGTGCAGGTCATGTCGCCGACGGTGCGGAAGCGAACCTCGACGTGCTCGACCGATTCGCCGGCTGCGGGCGGCGTCACGCCGGTCACCGGAACGAGCAGGCCCTGGCGTCGCACGACGCGGCGCGAATGCGCGTAGTACAGACTGGGCAGCGCGATGCTCTCGCGCGCGATGTAGAGCCAGACGTCGAGCTCGGTCCAGTTGCTGATCGGAAAGGCACGCATGTGCTCGCCGGGGCGGATCCGGGTGTTGAAAAGTGTCCACAGCTCCGGCCGCTGCTCCTTCGGCTGCCACTGGCCGAAGGCATCGCGGTGCGAAAAGATGCGCTCCTTGGCGCGCGCCTTTTCCTCGTCGCGGCGGGCGCCGCCGATGAGCGCGTCCAAGCGCTGCTCTTCGATCGTTTCGAGCAGGGCCACCGTCTGGTGCGCATTGCGCGATTCGAGCGGATGGGCGAGTCGAACGCTGCCGCGGGCGATCGAATCGTCGAGGTGGCCGACGATGAGGCGCTCGCCCGTTTCGGCGATGCGCCGGTCGCGAAAGGCGATCACTTCGGGAAAGTTGTGGCCGGTGTCGACGTGCAGCAGCGGAAACGGCAGCCGGCCCGCGAAAGGATTGGCGTCGTCGGCCCGCGCATCGACGCGGCGGCGCTTGAACGCCTTTTCCGCGAGGCACAGCACGACGCACGAATCCTTGCCGCCGGAAAAGAGCAGGGCCGGGCGCTCGAAGGCGGCGGCCGTCTCGCGCAGGATGAAGATCGCCTCTTCTTCGAGGCCGTCGAGATGGGTGTGATCGAGCTCGGGCAGGAGCCGCTCGAGGGCGAGAGGTGCGTTCATGCGTTGGCTTCGCTCGGAACGTTGCGGTTGGCAAAGGCGATCAGGTCTTCGTGCGCGACGTGCAGGCCGCACTCTTTCGCCGCGTCGATCTCCCACCACCAGCGGCCGGCGCGGAAATCTTCGCCGACGGCGACGGCGCGCGTGCAAGGCGCGCAGCCGACGCTCGGGAAGAACCGGTCGTGCAGCGGGTTGTAGGCAACGGCGTTGCATTCGATGTAGTGCCAGACGTCGCTCCAGCTCCAGTCGGCGAGCGGGTTGAGCTTGGTGCGGCCGGCATCGTCGCGCTCGGCGAACTCGACCTCGCCGCGCATCGCCGACTGCTCGCGGCGCAGGCCGGTGACCCAGGCGCTTCGTGCAGCCAGCATGCGCGCGAGCGGCTGAATCTTGCGGATGCCGCAGCAGGCCTTGCGCAGATCGAGGGAGCGATACATCGCGTCCGCGCCGTTCGTGCGGACGAACCGGATCGCCGCCTCGGCGACGGGCTCGTAGCGCTCGACCCGGACGCCGTACCGCGCTTCGAGCGTGTCAATGAGGGCGAGCGTCTCCGCATGCAGCATGCCGGTCTGCAGCGTCGCGATCGCGACGCCGGGGGCGTGGCGCGAGAGCAGGTCGGTGACGACCATGTCCTCGGCGCCGAGGCTCGTCGCCTGGACGATGCGGCCGGCATGTTGGCGCGCTGCCTGGCGCAACCGTGCCGCTGCGGCAGCGACGCGATCGTCGAAGCCCGGGGTCGCGCGGGCGAACAGGGCGATCGCGCTCATCGGGCCGGCTTCGCCGCGGCACCGTCGACGCGGGCGAAGCGGGGCCGGGGCTCGGTCATGTCGCCCTGGTAGTGGCCCTGAGGAAAGAACCCGAGGACACGCCGCGCGGTCGCCAGCGACTGATCGGGGCGCAGCACGGCGGCGTCGAAGCCGGTTCGCTCGAGGAGGGGAAGCATGTCGACGAGCACTACGCCGGTGGCGCGGATCTCACCGGCGAAGCCGAAGCGCGAGCGCAGCAGGCGGGCCTGGCTGTAGGCGCGGCCGTCGACCCACTTCGGGAACTGCAGCGCGACGAGCTGCAGCCGCGGCAGATCCGCGCCGACCTTCTCGACGTCGACGTCGTTCGGCACGATGAGGCCGACGGCAAGCGTCTCCGGCCAGGATTCGCGCACCGCCTGCCACTGCGCGATCGAGAGCAGGCTGTACGGCTCGGCCGCCGGAACGGCGACGAGCGAGTCGTCGGCGGTCACCTCGTGCCAGCGGTCGTGGTTGGCGTCGATGCACTTCATGCGTGCGCCGCCGTGGCACGCCGCACGGCGTTGGCCGCTGCCTTGAAGGGATCGAGGCCGACGCGTTTCACGGTGTCGATGAAGCGTTCGGCGGCGCCGCTGCGCTGGCCGCGATAGGTGTCGATCACCGCCTCGACGACGTCGGGCACTTCGTCGGCGGCGAACGACGGACCGATCACCTTGCCCGCCACCGAAGCACCGCTGAGCAGGGAACCGTCGGCGCCGCCGAGCGAGACCTGATACCACTCCTTGCCATCCTTGTCGACGCCGAGAATGCCGATGTGGCCGCTGTGGTGGTGGCCGCAGGAGTTGATGCAGCCGCTGATGTGCAGGTCGATGTCGCCGATGTCGTGCAGCTCGTCGAGATCGTCGAAGCGCTCGTTGATCGCCGCGGCGATCGGGATCGAGCGCGCGTTGGCGAGCGCGCACAGGTCGCCGCCGGGGCAGGCGATCATGTCGGTGAGATAGCCGATGTTCGGTGTGGCGAAGCCGCCGGTCCGGGCCGCCTTCCAGAGCGTGTCGAGATCGCCGACCCGAACCCACGGCAGCACGAGGTTCTGGTCGTACGAGACGCGCAGCTCGCCGAGGCTGAAGCGGTCGGCGAGCTCCGCGGCGCCGTCCATCTGCGCGGCGGCAGCGTCTCCGGGCGGCTGGCCCGCGCGCTTCAGCGACAGCGTCACCGCGCGATACCCGGGGATGCGGTGCGCGTGCACGTTGCGTTCGAGCCAGCGGGCATAGGCCGCGCCATTCGCGGGCGAGCGGACCACGCGGTCGGCATAGGGCTCGGTGGCCGGCACGACGCCGACCGGAACGAGATGGAAGCCGGCCGAGACGCGGGCCAGCTCCGCGTCGGTGAGCAGATGCGCCGAGCCGTCGAGATCACGCTCGAGGATGTTGCGGAACTCGGCCTCGACCGCATCGATGAACTTCTGCCCCTCGGCCTTGACGAGGATCTTGATGCGCGCCTTGTAAATGTTGTCGCGCCGGCCGTAGCGGTTGTAGACGCGCACGATCGCCTCGATGAAGACCAGGATCTGCTGCCAGGGCAGGAAGTCGCGGACGATCGTGCCGACGATCGGCGTGCGCCCCATACCGCCGCCGACGCGGACCTCGAAGCCGATCTCGCCGGCGTCGTTCTTCTTCAGCTGTAGGCCGATGTCGTGCCACGCCGTCGCGGCGCGATCCTCCAGCGCGCCGTTCACGGCGATCTTGAACTTGCGCGGCAGGAAGGCGAACTCCGGGTGCAGCGTGCTCCACTGGCGCAGGATCTCGCAGTACGGCCGCGGGTCGACGATCTCGTCGGCGGCGACACCGGCGAAGCAGTCGCTGGTGATGTTGCGGATGCAGTTGCCGCTGGTCTGGATGCCGTGCATGTCGGCATCGGCGAGGATGTCCATCACGTCGGCCGCGTCGGCGAGCGCGATCCAGTTGAACTGGCAGTTCTGCCGCGTCGAGAAGTGGCCGAAGCCGCCGCCCCGCCCGGCGTACGGGCCCTCTTCGCGGCCATCAAACTCGCGGGCGATGCGCGCCAGCGCGCGCAGCTGCTTCGAGCTCAGCTCGCCGTAGGGAACGGCGACGCGCAGCATCGGCGCATGGNNACGAAAGTCGTCCTCGCCGAGCTGGCCCGCCAGATGGCGCGCCAGCTGGTCGCGGAACTGGCTCGCGCGCTGGTGGACGAAGTGACGGTCGAATTCTGTGTAGTGGTACATGGCTCGGGTCTCGCTGCGCAAGCTCGCGGCGCCCCGGCGAGAATGGCTCACCGGCCGGCGCACGCGAACAGCCGCAAGCGACGAAGGGCGAGACTTTAGGTGAGCCCTTCGAGCACGAGAACCACATATTTGTTGGGTCAATATCCTCATGCGGAATATGAAAACCGGGTCGGCGCGCCAACCTGCGAGCGCAGGACGGCGCGATGCGTTGGTCGCCCTGGCCGCGAGCGCAGGATCGCTGGCGCTGCTCGGTCTCGCCGC
>PLZH01000318.1 GCA_003152055.1 Burkholderiales bacterium | reverse complement strand
AGACGGCGACACTCTTCTTGTCCGGTGCAACGACAACCATGATGGCCGGTGGTGAGGAGTCGAAGGCGGCGTAGCCGCCGTAGACGACGAGCTACCGGCCGGCGCCGGGTTGGTGGGGTTCACGATGGCGGGCTCAGGTCTCAAGAAGAGGTCGGCCCAGTGCCAGGAACCCGAATCACCGATCAGCAGGTTCGCCTCTACATGAAGATCCGCAAGAACAAGTCACAGGAACTGGCCGCGGCCAAGGCCGGCCTGAGCGAGCGCAGTGCGCGCCGTATCGAGAGCTCGGTCGCGTTGCCCTCACAGAGCCCGCGGCGCTATTGGCGTTCGCGCGCCGATCCGTTCGCCGGTGTCTGGGACGCCGAAGTGGTGCCGCTTCTGAAGAGCGCGCCCAAGCTGATGGCCGTCACGCTGCTGCGCAAGCTCCAGGACGATCACCCGGAGCGCTTCTCTGACGGCGTGCTGCGCACGCTGCAGCGTCACATCCGCCACTGGCGCGCCCTCGAAGGCCCGGCCAAGGAAGTGTTCTTCCCGCAAGACCATGCCCCGGGCCAGCGCGGCCTGTCGGACTTCACCGCCATGGGCAATTTGCGCATCACGATTGCAGACGTGTCGTTCCCGCACATCCTGTACCACTTCGTGCTCGCCTTCTCGCGCTGGGAGCATGCCGAAGTGGTCGCGGGCGGCGAGAGCTTCGAGGCCTTGTCCAAGGGGCTGCAGAACGCCCTGTGGCAGGCCGGCGGGGCCCCGCTGGAGCACCGCAGCGACAGTCTGTCGGCCGCGTTCAAGAACCTGGCCGAAGAAGAGGACTTCACGCTGCGCTACACGGCGCTCCTCGATCACTACGGAATGGCCGGCACGCGCAACAACCGGGGCCTGAGCCACGAGAACGGCAGCGTCGAGGCCTCGCATCGGTATCTGAAGGAGGCGATCGAGCAGGCGCTCTTGCTGCGCGGGCACCGCGACTTCGAGGACCGGGCGAGCTACGAGGGCTTCGTGCGCGAAGCCGTGATGCGGCGCAACCGCCGTAACGCGGCAGCGTTCCGCATCGAGCGCGAGCAGCTGCAGGATCTGCCCGAGCGGCGCACCACCGACTTCGTCGAGGAGGAAGCTCGCGTCACGCGCTGCGGCACCTTCACCGTACGAGGCGTGCTCTACAGCGCGCCGTCGCGTCTGATCGGCCACCGGCTGAAGGTGCGCCTCTACAGCGACCGGCTGGAATGCTTCCTCTCGGGTGCGCTCGTGCTGAGGCTGGCGCGCGGCAGGCGATCGCCGATCGGTGGCCGCGGCCGGATGATCGACTACCGACACTTCGTCGACGCCTTGAAGCGCAAGCCCCAGGCGTTCAAGGGGCTGGTGTTCCGCGACGCGCTGTTCCCACGCGAGGCGTACCGCCGGATGTGGGAACAGCTCGAGTGCAGGCTGACTCAGCGCCAGGCCTGCCAGACGATCGTGGCACTCCTCGAGATGGCCGCCCGCGACGGCGTCGAAGGCGTGCTCGCCGAGCGGCTCGAAGCGCTGCTGGCTACGGGCGAGTTGCCGGACCTGAGGAAGCTGCGCGAGGAGTTCGCCCCGCGCAAGGTGGAGCTGCCGCTGATCACGGTCGAGATGCCGATGGCGAGGGTCTATGACGCCTTGCTGCCGAGCGAGCAGGCCGATGAGCTCGAGGTGGTGGCGTGAGCGCCGCGTCGTGGGATCCCGCACGCAACGCGCTGATGCTGGGCGAGCTGCGTTTGCCGACGATCGGGCGGCTGTGGCCCGAGTTCGCCGAGCGCTCAGACAAGGAGGGCTGGCCGGCCGCGCGCTTCCTGGGGAGCCTGCTGGAGCACGAAGTGGCCGAACGCGCCAAGCGGCGCATCGAGCGCCACCGGGTCGAATCGCAGCTCGATCCGACCAAGACGCTCGCGACCTTCGAGTTCGCCGAAGTGCCGATGCTCTCCAAGGCCCACGTGATGGCGCTCGCCAGCGGCGACGCCTGGCTCGACAAAGGGGCCTCGGTCCTCATCTTCGGTCCGCCCGGCGCCGGGAAGAGTCACATTGGTTGTGGCATCGGGCACGCGTTGATCGAAGCCGGCTACCGCGTGCTCTACATGCGAACGAGCGAGCTGGTGCAGCGGCTGCAGGCCTCCAGGCAGAGCTTGCAACTGCCCCAGGCCCTGGCCAAGCTCGATCGCTACGACCTGCTCATCCTCGACGACATCTCGTACGTCAGGAAGGACCAGGCCGAAACCAGCGTGCTGTTCGAGCTGATCGCCGAGCGCTACGAGCGCCGCAGCATCCTCATCACGGCCAACCAGCCGTTCTCGGGCTGGGACAACGTCTTCCCCGATCCCGGCATGACGGTGGCCGCCATCGACCGCCTGGTCCATCACTCGACGATCTTCGAGCTCAACAAGGTGGAGAGCTACCGCGGCAAAGAAGCTGCTCGCCAACAGAAGATCCAGCGCGACAACGACAAGGCAAGCCGCCAGCGTCAATCATCCAAAGACAACGACAACCATCGGCTGCAGCCGCTTCCATGACAAAAGTCGCCAACCAGTGGTGGCAGCGAAGAAGACTTTGCCTCTGTAGAGCGCCAGATCTGCTCAAAACCTGGGCAGATGGCCGTCCAAAGGCAACGGGCCAGCGTCAATCATCCAACGACAACCATCAGCAGGAGCAGCAGCTATGACCCACTAAAACGGCCGCATTCATCCCCGTCCAACCGGCCAAGATGAATGTCGTTCGACCGGCCATGCTGCTTGACGCTGTCTAGAAGGCTACCCGCCGTGCCGCTCAGCACCCTCGAACGACAATGTCGGCGCAAGGCGGACGAGGGCGCGCTTGAGTCCTGGGCAGACCTTCAACGCATGGGAAACTTCTCCGATCAACAAAGAGTCCTGCGATGACGATTCCAAACGATGTGACCGGACCCTTTGACGTCAAGGCGGACGACCTGATCCGGATCAATCCCGGGCAGGCGGTCGACTTGTTTCGGCAGTTGCTGCTTATCGAGGCGGCCAAGGCGGGCGTGCCGATCACCTGCGTCAACGTGCCGGCGGACATCAACGTGCCGGACGGCGGCGTCGACGCCGATGTTGCAGCCATTGGCGCGGCGGTTCTTCCGGCTGGCCAGATCGCCGAGGGGCTGAGCTACTACCAGATCAAGACCGGCGGGTTTTCAGCGTCCATCCCGTCGGAAGTGCGCTCGCTCCTCGTTCAGCCCAAGTACGCGGCAGTAAAGGGACCGACGAGGAAACATCTGCAGCCACGTGTGCTCAGCTGCTTCGAAAAGGGCGGGACGTTCGTGGTGGTCCTATTTGGCTCCGATCTGGTGGGCCCTGCTGATGACCATGGCGCTGCGCAGATTCGCGCGGCGATTGCCGAGATTGATGCTGCGTTTGCCACGGTCAATGTGCGCGTGATCCGGGTAAATCAACTATGCGCCGCGATCAAGCGCCTGGCGCCGGGTATCGCATTGCGCCTGCATCGCCTCGGAGGAGACGAGCGGTCGCCGTTCAATGACCTCCAGTACCTCGGCGAGTGCTGCGGTCTCGAAGTCGAAAGTTATCAGCAGACGTCCGAACTCGATCGCGCGGCCGCGCAGATCACTCGGTTGGCAGACGAGATCGTCGGCTTGCGGCATGTCCGCGTGCTCGGGGATGCCGGTGCGGGCAAGACGCACCTGATCTATCGGGCGCTCGGCGCGTCGAAGCTCAAGGGATGCGTCCTCTACTGTCGTGACGCCGACCAACTGTACGACAACGGTCCTCTCGACGGCCTCAGCCAGATGTCCGTGGACACAGCGATCATCCTTTTCGCCGACGAGTGCGAGCTGGCCACGGCCGATGCTCTGATGGCAACGTTTAAGCGGCGCGCGACCAAGATGCTGTTGATCACGGCCGATAACGTGTCGGAGCCGAGCAATGCCCACGTCAACGCGGAAGTCATCGACGTGCCGCATCTTGATCAGGCGGTGATCACGGAGATCTTCAAGAGCTACGGCATCCCTGTGGACAGCGCAGATTGGCTCGCGACCCTTTGTGAAGGCTCGCCGCGGGCGGCGCATCGCCTTGGACAATACATGCAGCTGCACCCGGAGCAGCAGCCGTCGCAGCAACTGGCTCACCTCGATGAGTTCTGGAATCGCATCGTGTGCTCGCCCGACGCGATCGGGTCGGCAGGCGGGCACGACAAGTTGGTCGTGCTGCGCACCATAGCGCTGTTTCGCCAGGTCGCCTGGGACACGGCTGAGGGTGCCATAGCCCAGGGCGCCGTCCTGAAGGTCCTGCAGAAGCTGGATCCCAACTTCTCCAAGTTGAAGCTGCAGATCACCGTCAGCAACTTGCTCAAACGTCGTGTGCTGCAGGGCCAGCGGACGCTGATCATTTCACCGAAGCTTCTGCACGTCGCAATGTGGAAGAGTTGGTTTGACGAGTACTCGAACGCGGTAGACGTGGTCGATCTGCGTTCGGGGCTCACCGAACGCATGCAAGGGCACTTCGACGCGATGCTCAACTATGCGCAGGAGTCTCGGGCCGCGAGTGCGCTGGCAGAGCGTCTGCTTGGTCCCGGTGGGTCGTTTGCCAAGCTGGCGGCCTTCGTACCGGCTGGCGCGGCCAATCTTTTTTTCGCGGTAGCGCAGGCAAATCCCAAGGCTGCCCTGCGCCGATTTGCTCACGCCTTGGAACTTGAAACGGTGGACGGCAGGACGGCTTTCTCCGGGGATGGCCGACGTACGGCGGTGCACCGCCTGGAACAGCTGGCCGTGCCAAGGGACACCTTCTTCGAAGCGGCGGAGTGTCTGCTGATGCTGGCGGAGGCGGAGAACGAGAACTGGTCGAACAACGCGACCGGCGTGTTTGTATCGCTGTTCACCCTCGGCTATGGTGAGTTGGCGGCGTCCGAGCTATCTCCCGTAGCCAAGGTCGAATACCTGCGCGGGCTGTTGCACAGCGACTCCGCTCTTCGACGGGCACTCGCCGTGAAGGCTCTGAGCGAAAGCCTCACCCCTTTCGTCAGCCGGTCAGCCATCGAGGAGACGATCGGCCTGAGGCGCCTTCCGGATCGATGGACGCCGTCTACCTACGGGGAGCTCTTCGAAGCCTATGGCGCACACGTCGTACTCTTGGAGGAGGCGACAGAGACCTTGCCAGACGGCGAGGCTGAGCGTGCCGCCCAAGGGATCCTGAGTCACGTTCGCAACCTGGTCGGGATCGAACCGCTGGCCGACCGGATCATCGCGTTTATGCGGCGCGTTGCGGTCAAGCCTGGTCTGCGCGACGAGTGCGTTGCGACCTTGGTGTCCACGCTGCACTACGAGGGTAAAGCGCTGCCTGCGGGCGTCGCGCAGGCGCTGGAAATCCTTCGGGCGGAGCTGACGGAGGCTTCGTTCTCTAGCAAGGTGCGGCGGCACGCCGGTATGAAGTTGCTCGAGGATCACTTCGGCGACGACGGCGAATACTCCGACAAGGCCAGGCCGCAACTGATTGAGCTGGCGTCGGAGGTCCATGCCGCGCCGGCGTTGCTCCAGGGTGAGCTGGGCTGGCTCGTCACTGAGGAAGCCAAGAATGGCTTTGAGTTCGGTCAGCTTCTCGGCCAAGCCGATGTCAATCTGAAGCTCTGGGCGCCGATCTACGCGGCGTGGGTCGGCGCTGGCGGGGCTCGATCGGACTTTTTCATCGGCGGCTACCTTTCCGCGTGGCACGACACCGATGTGGCGCGATGGGAGTCATTGCTGAATCCTGTTTTTGAAGATCCGCAAGTGCGCAGTATGCTGGTGGCTGTGGTCTGGCGCTCGGGCATGAGCGATACGGTGGCGACCCGCTTGTTGGCGCTGGCCCGAAGTGGGGAGGTCGATCCCAGGGAGTTCCGGCGCTTCGTGTACGGTAGCGTTATCCGCCAGATGCCGCTTGATGTCGTCAGAGGTATCGTGGACTTGCTGCTCTCTGGCGACGACATCACTGCTGCCGATGCAGCCTTGGACATCCTGGAATCTCGGCTGCGTGCCTGTAAGACCGACATCAACGTGCTGGCCAGTCAACTGGAGCGCGCGTTGGACGCACCCGCGTTGGTAGTGGGCAGCGGCGAAGCAAGGTCGCCGAATGACATGCTGCTTTACCGATGGACCCAGGCTGCTATCCGTCTGCTGGAGTTCGACCCCGCCGCCGCAGCGCGCCTTGCGGCGCGTTGCATCGATCACTTCGGCGACCTGGGGAGCGTCACGTCGGGGTACTTCGGCGAGCCTCTAAAGTTCCTCGATGCCACCGCACGCGCGCGACCGACGGAGGTCTGGACATCAGTCAGTGGTCGCCTTTCTGACGAACGCAGGGACGCCAACTCCTGGCGCATGCTGAGATGGCTGCGCGGCAGCAGTCCAACGCGCGGCACGGACGATGCTGGCATAGACGCCTTCCCGATCCCTATGGTATTAGATTGGATCGACGAGGACGTCGCCGACCGTGCGTGGCTGATCGCCGGAAACTGCCCGCCAGAGATCTCCCAACCGGGGGAGACGCCAACCCTCGCCCGCGCGCTGCTCGAGCGATATGGCACCTTGGAACAGGTCCGTCAATCTCTGCATGCCAACAACTTCGCCGACAGCTGGTGGGGACCGGCCAGCGAACATTACCGACAAAAGCTGGCGACGCTGGAAACCCAGCTTTCCATGGAGACGGACGTCAACGTTCGCCTTTGGCTTCGCGAGCACAAAACTCGGCTCGAACACAGTATCGAAAGCGAGTTCGAGCGGGAACGAAGCGAGGACCAGTGAAGATTGCTCGCCATTGAACTCCACCACGCTCTCGCGTAGAAGCTGTCATCGCAAAGGAGCAGATTTTCGCTAAGTTCGCCCAAGCCGCGTGGTACAGCGATGCGGCTAACATCAGTTGGGCGGTTGACAACTTCACGGAAGAACCCCGCAGGCGCCTCCGGCGCCGGGTCTGAGTAACAATCACCCGGTACAGCCGACTCCGCCAAGGCGGCTCAATGACCAAAATGTGGACGAGACCGTGAATTCAGTGTGCGGTCTCCAACGGCAGCAACCGCTGCGCAGGTGCCTTTGGGGTCGTCTGAGTCGGCTCAAGACTAACTGCGGACGGTCAGGTTTGTCGGACGAATGTCGGCAGTTGCCCGTACCGGTCAGTCACGGTTCGCTGAAGAAGAGGACCGTTCGCCGCCTCGGCTCACGCCTCGAAATTCAGCTTCCTGCGCGCCGGCGGGAAAACCAGATAAGCAAAACGCCAGCGATCCCCGCAGCGCCGCCGTAGTACGCCCACTCGACATGGTTGTCCATGACCGGATTGGCGGGCCAGACAAAGATTCCTGTGCCTTGCCCAATCCAATGCACGCCGAGCAAGACCAGCAGCACGCCGACGACGAGCAAAAGAACCTTCACTGGAATCTCCTCAGCTAGCAGGCCGGGATAAGCGTACCACTCTCACCGCAGGCCACAGCGCACCCCTCGGAGAACCGACCGGCGGCAGTTCCATCGTCGCCGTGTCTCGCGAAGGTTTGGTCCTGAGTCGCAGCTCGAATCAGTCTCCCCGGTCCCGAGCCCTCTCTAGACTAACTGCCGTTCAGGTTTGGCCCGCGAGTGACGGCCGATGCCGGAACGTGCCATTCACCGTCGACCTAGCCGTCCGTCTGCTGTACCTCGGTCCTTCCACTCGATCGTGATCGAGTCGATACCTCGATCTCGCCGAGACTCAGGTCGCTGGTCAGCGGCTGCTTCCGCGGACCATGAACGGGAACTACCGACCCACAGTTGACAACCGGACTCTGGGATTCAGCGCCGCAAAGCGGACAGTAGTGAAAGGTCCTGTTACTTGATGCGACCTTAGCGTCACGATGGCACGGTCGTCGGGTTCACGATCGCTAAGGCGATGCGTGAGAAGGCTGAGGGCAAAAGCGGTGGGACGGCCGGACAGGCGTAACGCTCTGACAGGTCAAGCCCGCTCAAGTCTTCCTTTAGTACGAATCCCACGCCGGCGAGGATCGCGGAAAGCTGCTGCGGATCAAAGCCTGAAAGGAACGGCTCGCCCAGGACAGCCACATTCCGCTTCATCCGCTCATACGCCGCTGACTGCGAGCCTGGTAGGAGCCCAAGCTCGTCCGTGTACGTGAACACTACTGAGCTTCCCGGTTTACAGCACTCGGCAATTGCCCGCAGCGTGGTCAAGTTCGCTTCACGAGTGAGGTAGACCGTGACTCCAAGCCAGGAGAAGAATGCGGGCTTGTCGAACTGAAACCCAGAACGCCGCAGAGCATCGACGATGCTTTCCCGTGCGAGATTAGCGGCAATAAATTCCGCACGGACGGGTGGGCTCACATCTAGTTCCGAAAGGCGCTGAAGCTTGAGGGTCTGGGTGGCTGGATGGTCGACCTCAAACACCTGAACATCCCGCGCATGTTGTGGGCGGCGCAGCACGTAGCTGTCGAACCCTGCACCGATTTGCACGTATTGCCTCACACCCTTTGCAATGGCCGCATCTAGAGCGTCTTCCGCGAATCGACTTCGAAAGATTACGCTGGCATATGAGGCCGTGCGGCTCAGATAGCCGTCGAGTACGGCCTGTCTCTCACCGGCAGTCATCGAATGCGTGTCGTCTTGCGACGCCCATTGCAGAAGGACGTCTACGAATGACTGCGGAACAAGGACATCGCCCCACGGATCGTTGATCAGCGGAGCTAAGCTAGTTCTGGCGTGGTGTGCGCGAATAAGCGAGGTCGTCAGCGCTGTCCGACTAGGTTGGTTTTGCATCGGCGCTCGGTTGTGTTATCAATTGTGGTCGCAACACAGTTTAGTAGGGGTGCCATCGACCTGACAGCGCGCGATTTTGCGCTATGCCACCGTCAGTGGCCCGCAAGAGGGCGGGAGCCCGAGTCATAGCACTTGGCGCCGTCGAGGCAATGCGCAAATAGCAATCGCCGGTGCATCTCCCACGAGGGAACGTGACGATCGCCTGCCCGATTGACAGTCCTACAGCAGACGCTCGCAATTGGCTGCTTGTGGCCGACAGCCGCAACTCCGCCATACGCCACACAGCTGACATCGTGGGCGGCCGCCTTGGTGCGATACCGGGGCGGCCGCGGCCGTGGCCCTTAGATTTCGATCTGTTCCGAGATCTCGAGGACATCATCAACCTCGATGCCCAGGTATCTGACCGTTGACTCCAGCTTGGAGTGCCCAAGCAGCAGTTGTACGGCGCGCAGATTCTTCGTCCGTCGGTAGATCAGCCTCGCTTTGGTTCGCCGCATCGAATGCGTACCGCACTCGGCCGGATCAAGCCCAAGCTCCTCGACCCAGCCTTCAAGAATCCGAGCGTACTGACGTGTCCCAAGGTGGGGTGATCCGCGTATGCGGCTTGGGAAAAGAAAGTCGTCAGCCTTCAATCCAATGGCCTTGATCCACTTCTGCACGGCGTCTCGGGCCGCCGGAGTGATCTCAAACTGGACTGGGCGCTGCGTCTTGTTCTGCATCACGACAGCCCGAGTGGCAACTTGGTCACCGTGGCAGATGTCGCGGACCTTGAGCGCAACGAGATCGCACCCTCGCAGCTTGCTGTCGATGCCGAGGTTGAAGAGCGCCAGCTCGCGTACTCGGTTCTCCATCTGAAGTCGGACTCGAAGCGCCCAGATGTCCCGAAGTTTGAATGGAGCCTTCTGGCCGACGATCTTGCCATTGTTCCATGGCTCTCGGTTAGTGGTATTGGCTGTGGTTCCCATGACGGTCTCCCATCGAGTTGAGGGACCACGAACCATGCACCTGCTGCGGGCAGAGGAACAACGTCGCTGGTTGCGCCGATCATGCATGGGGAGGTATCCGGCCTCGTACAGCCAGCCTCCTGACGCCTGGCGAACTCGAGGTCTCGGCCAGTAGCGGTCTGCCGCGAACGGCTGCTTTATGGATAGAGTGCTCAAATGAGCATTACCTTCCGCATGCCCGGTGCGGTCCTCACCGAGCGCGAGCACACCGTTCCCCTGGTTCATGCGGATCCCTCGCGCGGCATGATCCGCGTATTCACGCGAGAGGTCGCTGCACCCGACGGAGTTGAGCGCCCGTATCTCGTTTTCCTTCAGGGCGGCCCAGGCTTCGAGGCCTCGCGGCCCGCGACACCTCCGTCGGGATGGATGGCGCGCGCCTTGGCCGACTTTCGTGTCCTCCTGCTGGACCAGCGCGGCACCGGCCGATCAACGCCGGTCGGGCCCGTGCTTCCGGGCGAGTCGGCGAGCGACCAGGGCGAGTACCTCACGCACTTTCGTGCCGACTCGATCGTGCGCGATCTGGAGCTGATCCGCGCCGAGCTCGGCGTCGACCGCTGGAGCCTGCTCGGCCAGAGCTTCGGCGGCTTCACGTCGCTCACCTATCTCTCGTTGGCACCCGAGGGGCTGCGCGAGGTGCTGATCACCGGTGGCCTCGCACCAATCTCGAACCGACCCGTCGACGACATCTACGCAGCAACATGGCAACGCGTGCGCGAGGCGAACGAGCGTTTCCACGACCGCTACCCGGGCGACCGCGACCGCCTGCGCGCGATCCTCAACCGCCTCGACGCCGAGGACGTGCGCCTGCCGAGCGGCGACCGCCTCACATCGCGTCGCTTCCGCCAAGTCGGGATGTGGCTCGGCAGCAGCTCCGGGTTCGAGCGATTGCATCAACTCCTCGAGCTGCCCTTCGGCTCGCCTGCCTTCCTGCACGATGCGCAAGCGGCCTCGGGTTGGGAGCGAAATCCGATCTACGCCACGCTTCACGAGTCCTCATATGCCGACGGGCAGGCCACGCGCTGGTCTGCGCGCCGCCTTGCGCCGGAGGACGCGGTGCGCGGCGATCTCCTGGGCGCCGAGCACGTGTTCCCCTGGATGTGGGACGACTACGCCGGGCTGCGGGCGCATCGTCGGGCGGCCGAGCTGCTCGCCGAGCACCGCTGGCCGTCGCTGTACGACGTCGAGCGCCTCGCCCGGAACGACGTCCCGGTGGCGGCCACGGTGTACGTCGACGACGTCTACGTGGAACGCGCATTCGCGGAAGAGACGGCGCGACGCGTCCGCGGACTGCGGGCATGGGTCACCAACGAATACGCCCACGACGGCGTGCGCGCCGACGGCGAGCGCATCCTGGGTCGCCTGCTCGACTTGGTCCGCGGCCGGGCTTAGGCCGCTCGGGGCCACCCTCAATCAGTTTGTTGACGCACAGCCGCGTCGTCCGCCGCTTTAGCGTCAGTCACTGTTCGAGACCGGCCGAGGCCGTGTGAAAACTCGCCGATGGAGCAAATTCGGGGGTCCTTTGACCCTTGGCGAAGTCGAAATAATCGATTCTTGAGCGATCTAGACGGTCGTCGTTTCGCCAAACGTGTCTGGCAACCTGTTTCCACACAGCCTCGGCCAATAGCTGACGCTCGTGAACGGCCCGTTTCGGGTGACTGACGATCATCGGACGTTCAAGCTCGCTACGCTGTGTCACGATCCATGCCAAACCACAGGAGACGCCGTGACGATCCCTCGCTCAGTCGTGCTCTCGCTACTTTGCTTTGCACCGGTCGTTCAAGGTGCTGTCGTTGCTCCGTTTGTAGGAAGTTTTGGATTCCACATGGGCTCGACCGGCAATTCCAGCGACACCGTCATTGCGTGTGAGAGCGAGCAGAAGTGCCGGATCCTCACCATCATCGACTATGAGGGAAAGCGGACGACGTCCACGAATCAAGTGACCAAGATCACTGCGGCCGACATAACCGCGCCGCAGGGTGCTCTCGACTACGCCATCGGGCAGCGCAGCGCGGTCATAACGAACAAGGACTATGTCGACGCGATGAACCTCCTTCGGCCCGTCCTGTCGAGGCGTCCCAAGGTATCTCGTTGTTGGGATCTGAACTGGCCGACGCCGGCATACACGCTGCTGTGCACGTTTTCCGGCGATGGAGCTACGCCGCCGATCGTCTATGCGTTTTTCGAGCTCGCGGCAAATTGCCGTCAGGCATTCTGCGGATACGTCATCTTTCCGCTTGCCCGCCGGACGTCTTTACCGCCATCCTCGCCAACGTCTTTGCCCACGCAACCTCCAGCTGCAAGCGCGAGCCAACGCCCAGCAAGCGATGCCGATCCCTACGTCACTGCCTTTGACAATCGCGTCGCGACGGTGCATTCGACAGGGCGTTGGTATTTTGAACTCGCCATCGACCGTGAGAAGGTGGTAGACATCTATCCCACTGAGGTCCTTTTCGGAGTCTCAGACAAGGAGCGCTTTACCGGCACAAGCGAGAAAGTCACGGCCGAGCGCAACAACTTGCGGACAGTCGAAATCGGCATCGCCGTGGATCTCGACAACTCCAAACTCTACGTCCGGCGCGATGGCATTTGGATGACTGGTATGCCTGGGTCTAACCGGGGCAGCGATCTCAAATCAGGGCGGAACTACTACGCCGCGCTCATGGTTGCTTCAAAGCCGCACTACCAAGAGTACCTAGATCGAGGAGCCATCATTCCGAATTACGGCGGCATCCAACCCACGGCATTTCTGGCGCCGCCTGGCTATCTGGTTTGGCGCGAGCCGCCGCCAATGCAGTCACTCGAGTGCTCTGCGCCGGCGCAGTCTCGCTACAAGACGCGGCTCGAGGAGGGACAAAGGGATGCGCAACTGGCCATTGGTCTCCAGAAGTACTACGGCACTTGCGCCGAAGCAAAGGACTTAGAGGGCGGTCTAGCGCTGATGCAGAAGTCGGCGTTGCAAGGTTATCCGCCTGCGTTGTTCGCGTTGGCCAGAGCGTATCAATTCTCGTCACGACCCATGGACGCGGCCAAGATGTACGAGGCTGCAGCGCGCCAAGGGTATCGGCAAGCGGAGTTCGAACTTGCGAGCCTGTCCGAGAGCGGCGAGCCGCCGGTTCGCGACCACGTGACAGCCTACGCCTGGTACTCGCTCGCGGCGAGTCGAAGGGATCCGGCGGTGGTGCTCACAGCTAGCTACTACGAAGTTGCCGCACTGCGATCAAGCCTCACTCCTCAGGAGCTTGCACGTGCCGAGGCATTGAAGGCCACGCTGCTGCGTGAGCTTGGCTCGCTGCCTCCCTTCCGCGAGCCACCGATCGGGTGGGCCGACAGGAAGATTCCGAACAGTCCAGCACCGCCACGCAGTGAAGCCGCAATTTATGCTTGCGTAGGCCAAGCGGCAAAGACGCTTCCCCTTCAAGGTTTGGGAAAGGTTGAAGCCGGTAGTCGCGCCTTCTTGGCCTGCAAAAGCACGATTGAGGACTTCGTCGCGACGTGCAACTCCAGCAAAATGCCAAGCCCTTCTGGTGGCATGATGGACTCGGCTGAAACGGCGCGCTTCTGTCAAATGAAAACGCAGAGCATCTCGTCTGGGGCGAGAGACTTCGGAGGCAGGATTGCCGAGAGAGTCAATGTCATTCCAGCGACCCAATGACGTCACGAGCAATAGGCAGGGCCCAGACACGCCACAACTTTCTGACTACGGGGAAGCTCCAAGCACACCTTCTGCGCTGTGTCTCGCGCAGAGGACAGGATGACGCATCACAGAGCCGGTCTGCCGACTTTGGACCGCTCCCGGCCCATAACCAGACGGCCACGACCGCCAGCTTATGGGCGAGCTACCTGGTCTGCATCGCGCGATCTGTCCTTGCAGCAGCGAGCAATCGACGGCAGACCATGGACGGCAGCCCCGCAGCGGAAGCGGAAGTCGGGCGTGCTGCGGCTGAGGTCAGGCTGACATGGATGACGAAAGCGTCGCGACGATAGGCGGCGCTCCATCGAATGACTGCTCTCACGCGCGGCGAGTAGCAACTACCGACGGCTTTGACCGCCATCGATCCCGGTTACGAAGGTGCTGTCGTTGGAGGCGAGACCGACCGCGGCCGTCGCGAAGTTCACAACAGGCGCGTGTCGGCCGGCGCGTGCTTTAGGTCGTCGTGACGGCCATCGTTGAATTTCAACGACCTGACGAGTTGGTCGGCGTCTTGCTCGATACCGTCCAGGGCGGAGATAGCCACAGCGTAGAACTCACGCCCGTTTCCCTCTGCGAAGGTGCGAACACCACAGATCTTGCAGAAGCGATAGCGAAGGTGTGACTCTGATTTGCCGGGTGGAATCCACGAGTAATTCGACAGCTGGTCTTCGCCTTTTTCGACTTTGAAATCTTCACCCTGAAGGATCGCGAACCAGAAGCGCGACTTGGTGCAAATCGAGCAATTGCAGCGCGTCGTTCCTTTATCGAAGTCAATCTTGGCCTCGAAGGCGACCGCGCCGCAGTGACACGAGCCGTGGTAGGTTTTCTTCGTCATCGTGTTTCCTTGTTTCGCTTTGAGTAGAGATTGGGAAAGCCCCTTGCCGGAGCCATCCTGGCATCGGAATTCGCTGAAAGGTTCGGGCTTGTTGCCGGCAGATGATTCCTCTTGAAAAAGAAGGGATATGAATCTGTGGCCCCTGTACGGTATGAACGGCGGGAGAGTCTTTCAGCTATTCGCCGACCCCTGCGGCGCTCCGAATGATCGAGCGGAGCCGCCCAGGCGGGCGTGGCGCGTCAGAGTTGCGCCCGGCCGCCGTCGACGGCGACCTCGCTGGCGGTCATGAAGCTGCTGTCCGACGACGCGAGAAAGGCAGCCGCCGCCCCG
>PLZH01000252.1 GCA_003152055.1 Burkholderiales bacterium | reverse complement strand
GGCTCTTCGTCGGCCGTGTTCCCGACTAGCGGTTCTCCTCGAGCACCCAAACGGCAGGCGCGAGACTTTCTGCGTTCATCTTGGCGTCGTACGCTGGGATTCATGGCTACCAGCTCCTTGGAAAAGGCACTGTTGCGGCGACTTATCTGGGCGCAGAACTTTGCCGCACGCCTCCTTGAACTGGGCGCCCCGGCGACCTCAGAGGCGCTGTTCGAACTGGGAAAGGATCGCTACGACTCAAGCCCGGAGCGTGACGCGGTCAGGGCCGCGGAGTCTGTCTGGAGCGAATGGCAAACGGAAAGCTGACTCAGTACCGACCTATTCCGTCACCTCGAACGGCCACGTCAGCATGACGGCATCCGCCGCCGCGATCGGGTTCAGGTGTCCCCTCATGGCGTGATACGCCTGCGCTAGGGCCGCAATCTGCTCGACCGAGGCCGGCGCTTGGCGGTAGATGAGATACGCGTAGAACGAGTATTGCCAGGCGAAGCGATCGACCGGCGTTTGGGCGTGAAGCCGTTCGATGCCCATGTTCCGGTTCGAAGGCAAGGAACATACCGGCACAAAAGTGACGAAATGTGACATCTCTAGCGCCCCACTCGCCGGGGCGCCGCTCGCCAACCTCGCCGCGCCCTAGGCGTCCACATCGTCGTGAGCGCGCGGCTCACTGGCGACCGTTGCGCCCCGGCCCTTTCCTACGTCACGATGCGCTATTGCCCGGCCGCCGTGCGTAGGGGGCCACGCGCCTACTGTCCGTACCACCCAACGTCGCGGGCAGCGACACAGTCACAACTCAAGGAGACAGCAGTGAACAAGAATCAAGTTGCGGGCGCCGCGAAGGATGTCGCCGGCAAGATCGAGCGCAAGACCGGTGAACTTATCGGCAACGACAAGATGCAAGTAAAGGGCGCTGCGAAGCAGGTCGAGGGCAAGCTCCAAAAGGCTGCCGGCAAGGCACAACATGACGCGAAGCACGCCGACAAAGGTTAGTTCCCTCCGAAAGCGCGCGCAAGGCAGTTGATAGCTTGCGTGGGGCGGTACATAACGCGCCTCAAGGCCCCCGCCAGATGAGGAGACTCGCTATGAGCGACGACAAGACGAAGACCGGCCAGGACAGGAAGCTGATTTCCCTCACCCAGGCTTACGAAGTGCGCGACTGGTGCAAGTCGCTCGGCTGCACGGAAGCCCAGCTACGCAAGGCCGTCGAAGAGGTCGGCGACTCGGCCGAGAAAGTCCACACTTGGTTGAAGAACAACAAATAGTCTCGAGCGAGACCCCCGTGGGCTCGTCGACTCGCGATCAGCGCAGGCCGAGGTATCCCGCGATGAATAAGACGATGACGACAAGACCAACCAGCCAGATGATTCTGTTCACGCGCCTACTCCTGTGTGTGCTGAAGATGTGAAGACGGGCGTCGGCGGCTAAACTGCCGACTCAACGCCCGCGCCGACTAGGCGGAGATTCGATCCCAGGCATCTCGCGTCGCATTCTTCGCGCGATCCCATGACAGGCTGGACTTGCCGCGGGCGTTGTTCCAGTCGCGAGAGAGATCAGCTTCTACCTCGTCGAACTTGCGGCCCGAGTACCTTCCGTACGAGCTGACGCCGTATGCATAGGCGGGGCCGAAGTCGTCGTAGCTTCCACCGCTGACGTAGGGCCGATTCTTGTAGTTCTCGCGCCAGTAGGCATCTTCGCGAGTCGGATCGANNGCTGCGGCGCCGCCCAACGCAGCGCCCACACCGGTGCCGACCGGATGAGCGCCGGGTGCGCCCGAGATCGGATCGCGATTCGCGTCCGTGCCGCGAGTGGTCGTAGTCTCGTTCATAAAAGTCTCCATTTGAGAAAGTTGAGGTTCGCCGCATCCCCGAGTCGCTGCGCGGTCTAGGGCGGCGCAATGCCAAGGGGCATACGGTGTGCCCGCGCGCATGCAAGGGGACGTGATGGAGTCCTTCCTGCAACTCGAAGCGAAGTTGCCTTCTTGCCGCAGGCTTTCGGCATCCGTAGCCTTCGCACTCCCTCACTTTGCTTTGGAGAACGGCATGGGCAAGTACATCTTCGCGTGGATCCTTGGCGTGCCGGCCGTCGTGCTGGTCGGCATCTATCTCATCGCTCATCTCTGATACGGCCGCCGCCAACCGCCCAGGGGGAAACGATGGCAGCGAAAAAGGGAATCGTCGACACCGTCAAAGACAAAGTCGCAGGATTTTTCGGAAGTGATGACAAGACGCCTGCGAAGCGTGCGCCGGCGAAGAAGGTGGCAAGCAAGAAGGCCGCAAAGAAAACACCTGCCAAGAAGGCGAAGCGCTAAAGCCTATAGCTCACGGTCGCCGGCTGCCGCTTAGGTAGCCATCTTTTGCCGGCGCTACCCGCCGCCAATCGCAACATGAACGACGGCAAGGCAACGGTAGTAATCGTTGACGACGACAGCGATGACGCCGCGTTTCTCGCCTTCGTCGCGGAGTCCAACGGTTACGACGTTCGAATCGCGTCAGACGGCGTTGAAGCCATCGCTGTGATCGAGGCTCATAAGCCGCATTGCGTGCTGCTGGATATCGGCATGTCGCGTATGGATGGCGCGGAGCTGGCACCTCTGTTGCGGCATCGCTTCGGCCACGAACTCGTTCTGGTCGCCATCACGGGTCGAGGAAACGACGACAGCCGTGTCGCGCCCACGTTCGCTCTTGTCGATCACTACCTCAAGAAGCCCATCGATCCCGATGCGCTCGGCACGAGCGTCGCTATAGCGCTTGGATCCCATCTTCTTCCACCACCGTCGAATGGCCTCGGCGGCGAATCTCGCGGTGTCGTGATCGATGCCCACACTCACCCAGCCCTGGTTCTCACTGAGGTCGTACACGCCGTACGGGATGGCTTTGCCGAGATCGGGTTCAAGAAAGTCATGGACCTTGACCTCCTCGGGCTCACCCTTGGGCTGCCACTC
>PLZH01000130.1 GCA_003152055.1 Burkholderiales bacterium | reverse complement strand
GAGCGCTTTTCCGTCGGGATCCCCGAAGCCGACTACGCTACGCTCATCATCTTGAACGACATCGCGGCCTACCTGAGTGCGAAGCGTGTTACGCGATGACGCGACCCGGCGCGGGCGCGTCGGCTACGATGCGAGTGTCTTGCCTCGATCATTCGCAGTATCCCGATGACCCGCCTCTCTCGCCGCGGCTTTTTGGCCGCACTTGCCGCGGCCACGCCGCTGGCCGCCGTGCCACGCTGGGCCGGTGCCACAGCCACCGAGCCGCGCGAGCTCAGCTTCATGAATCTGCACACCGGCGAGCGACTGAACGTCGAGTACTTCAGCGCCGGCGCCTACATGCCGGATGCGCTGGCGGCCACGAATCACCTGCTGCGCGATTTCCGCACCGGCGATGTCGGCGTGATCGACCCGCAACTGCTCGACCTGCTGCACCGCCTTGCCGCGACAACGGGCACGCAGCGACCGTTCCAGATCATCTCTGGCTACCGTTCCCCGGCGACCAACCAGATGCTGCGCAGCCGCAGCCACGGCGTCGCCTCGGGCAGCCTGCACATGCAAGGCCAGGCGATCGACATTCGCCTGGGCGACGTGCCGCTCGACACGCTGCGCGACGTGGCGCTGGCGGTGCGCCGCGGCGGCGTCGGCTACTACCCCGGCTCGAACTTCGTGCACGTCGACACCGGGCGCGTTCGCGCCTGGTAAGAACCTGGGAGAGCCTATCCGCCTTTCAGGCGTTGCGCGAGCGCGCTCTCGAGCCGCTGGTCGTGCCCGTAGATGTCGGCCGCGAAGTGGATCCTGCCGTCGGGCATCACAACGGCCGTTGTGTAGAACAGGATCACCGGCAGCGGCTGCTTCAGATTCACCTGCAGCGGTTGCTCGCCCGCCATCGCGTCGAGGATGCGCTCGCGCGTCCAGTGCGGCTGGTCCCTCAGCACCCACAGCGCGAGCGCGACCGGGTCTTCCAGGCGCACGCAGCCGTGGCTGAAATCGCGCCGCGTGCGACTGAACAACTGCTGCGCTGGCGTGCCGTGCATGTAGACGTCGGCGTCGTTCGGGAAGACGAACTTCAGCAGGCCGAGCGAATTGCGCGGCCCGGGCCGCTGGCGCAGCCGCAGCACGCCCTGTCGCAGCAGCACGATGTTGTCGGCAGAAGCCCCGACCGGCGTCGCGTTGTCGCCCGGACCGCGCACGATCTCCATGTCCTGCTTTGTCAGGTACAGCGGATCGCGCGCGAGCGCCGGCAAGATCTCGTGATGCACGATCGAGCGCGGCACGTTCCAGTACGGCCGGAAGATCAGGTGGCGCATCTCCTCGACGAATGTCGGCGTCCGCGTGTTCAGCGCGCTACCGACGATCACGTTCATCGCCACGGCCGGCGGCGTGCCCGCCGATGACGGGTCGGTGGCCCAGAGCCGGAACATCGGGATGTTGATCGCGACGAACGGCCGCCCGTCGAAGTCCGGCAGCCAGCGCAGCCGCTCGAGTGCGAGCTCGATTTGGCGCACGCGCACCGCAGGCGAGACCTGCAACGCCGCCAACGTCGACTTGCCAAGGATCCCGTCGGCCTCGAGGCCGTGGCGCGCCTGGAAGCGCTTGACGCCGTCGACGAGCGCGCCGTCGTACAGCATCGCTTCGGCAGGCTCTGTCTCAGACTGCGGCGCGAGGTCGCCGAAGGCCACGAGCCGGCGCTGCAATGCACGCACGCCGGCAAAAGGCTCTTCTGGCCTGACCGAGCGCGCGGACGGCGGCAGCGGCTCCAGCGTCGTGTCGGTGGCGAGCGTGCGGTAGCGCGCCAGCAACGCGCGCAAGCTGCGGTATTGCGGCAGCGTCGGCATCAGCTCGTTCGCCGTTGCCGCGAGGTGCTTGCCGGCGAGTGCCTCGCGCAGCAGCGCGACGTAGTCGGGCTCCTGGCGCGCGGGAACCCGAAACCCGACGCTGCGCGGAGCGACGCGCCCGGCGTGCAACTGCCGCAGGTAGCGCAGCACGGCGGCGCTCATCGCGGCGTCGAAGACGCCGCCGTCGTCGCCGGTCGAAGGCGAGGCCTGCAGCGCTGCGGCCGAAGCGGCCAGTTCGGCAGCGCGATACGTGGCTGGGTTCAGCCCGTCGGCCGCGGCATCGGCCAACAGCGCCAGCGCATCACGCGCATTGCGGTTCGGCTGGCCGCCAACGTCGATCCACAGCGGCGCCTGGGCCTGAGCTTCGTAGAGGCGCTTCAACTCCTGCCGTGCCGCCGGCGACGACGCGGCCACGGCGATTGGCTGCTCGGAGACCGCGGGCCCATTCGCCCGCGCGCCACCGTGCAGCAGCAGGCCGGCGACGATGAGGGCCGTCGTGGTGCAGCGTTGATAGCGCGTGATCGCAGCGAAAGTTGCGCGCAACTGCCGGATTTTTTCCATCAGGTCGGGCACCAGCGCGACAACACGCAGCTGATCTTAAGATCGGGCGTCCGTTGGAGAGACACGCGCGACCTGCAACTCGAGGAACACGCCACGCCCGTCGGCGCGAAAAAGTGCGCGGGCTTGCATATCGCGCTTCGTCTCGCGGCGACGGACGGCGTGCGTTGCATGGGCTTTGTTCCCACGGCAGGTCTCTCCTGGGTTGGTCTGGTATCGCGTCGCATGGATCCATGAACTCAAGAACGAGACTAGCTCACCCCGAGGGTGCAGTCGATGCGAGACGGTCTTGCGTAAACGGCTGAGCCGCTCGATTCGTTATTGCGGCAGTTGCAAAAGCTGGCGGAGGCTTCGCAATGCGCCCATTCATCGTCAGGCAACTTCCCCAACTCCCCGCATCGCTGTGGCGATGCGCGCGTCGAAGATGAAGAACAGCGCCGGCACGTAGAAGGGCAGGCAATTGGACGCCGGGAGCGCTTGCAAAGGCCGGTGATCTGTTTGAACAAGTTGGTGACCTGACCGTGCACGTCCACCACGATGCGCAGTGTTCATACATTCCTCTCGGCCTACAGCAGCCGTGAGCTGAGGATCGTACAGGCCAACGCTGTGCGGTCTGCTCACACGGCTCGACCGGTACGCCTCTCAGTATTGAGATCGAAGACAGCTCTTGGACAGCGAGCGGCGACCCACAGGAGTTGGTCGTCGGTAGAAAAAGCGGCTGTTCGATCGTCAAGCCGTCGTCAAGAACTTCTAACCGTTGGGCACGCAGGAACGCCGGCCGCGCATCAGCGACAAGTCCAGGCCTGTTTGCTTGGGCAGGAAGTCGAGCATGGCCACTGGCGGGCTTGACGTGACGATGACGTACCGACGATGCATCCCACGCTGCCACAGGTTCCCGCGGCTGGGGACTCGCCTCCAAAGTGGCAAGACAACGCGTTGCCTTGATCTAACGAGGCTTGATCGTCGTCGGCATGCCCAAACATACGCAACTCGAGGAATTAATCCAATGACCGCCGTCCGTCCTGCTGCCGTCGCCGGAATCTTCTATCCGGTCGATCCACAGGACCTGCGCGGCGCGCTGGCCGGTCATCTGGCGTCGGCTTCCGCGTCGGTGGGCGAGCGCCCGCCCAAGCTGTTGGTGGCACCGCATGCCGGCTACGTCTATTCGGGCGACGTTGCCGCGATGGCCTATGCGCCGCTGGCGCGTTGGCGCGGGCGCATCACCCGCGTCGTACTGCTGGGCCCGGTGCACCGGGTGCCGGTGCGCGGGCTGGCGGCGCCTTTGGTTAGCGCCTTCGAGACGCCGCTCGGGCGCGTGGCGCTCGACTTGGGCGCGCTGGCCTCGCTGGACAATCTGCGCCAAGTGGTGTGGACCGACCTGCCGCATGCCCAAGAGCACTCCTTGGAGGTGCAATTGCCGTTCCTGCAGACCGTGCTCGGTGACGGTTTCACGCTGGTGCCGCTGGCGGTGGGCCAGGCCAGCCCGATCGAGGTGGCCGAGGTGCTGGAACGGCTGTGGGGCGGTGACGAGACGCTGATCGTCATCAGCTCCGACCTGTCGCACTACCTGCCCTATGCCGAAGCTCAGACCAGCGACCGCGCCACCGTGCAGCGCATCCTGCACTTCGCAACCGACCTCAAAGGTGAGGAGGCCTGCGGCGCGTCGCCGCTGAACGGCGCGCTGTTAGTAGCGCGTCGGCACGCCTTGGCGCCGCGACTGCTGGGTCTGCGCAATTCGGCCGACGCCGCCGGCATGACGCGCAGCGACCGCGACCGCGTGGTGGGCTATGGTGCGATCGCCTTCGACCACGTGGCGGGGCCTGTGGGCGACGGTGACGATGGCGACGCGCTGGGCCACGCGCTGGTGGCCACCGCGCGCCTGACCATCGCCCGATCCCTGGGCCTGCCGGCCCCGCTGGCCGGCGCGATGCCCGATCACCCGGCGTTGCGCCGGCCGGGATCCACCTTCGTCACGCTGCATGGAACCGATGGCCGGCTGCGCGGCTGCGTCGGCCGGGTCGAAGCCACCCGTGCGCTAGGCGACGATGTGCGCGCCAATGCCCGCGCCGCGGCGTTCGACGACAGCCGCTTCGAGCCGCTGCGCGCCCATGAGTGGCCGGGCTTGCGGGTCGAGGTCTCGCTGCTCGATCCGGCCGAGCCGCTGAGCGTGCGCCACGAGGCCGAGGCGGTGGCCACACTGCGCCCGGGCGTCGACGGCGTGATCTTCGAATGGCGCGGCGCCCGCGCCACGCTGCTGCCGCAGGCCTGGCAGCAATTGCCCAATGCCGCCGCCTTCATCGCCGCGCTCAAACGCAAGGCCGGACTGGCGGCCGATTTCTGGTCAGCCGATGTGCGGCTGTCGCGCTACCGGGTTCGCAGCTTTGTCGACCACGATTCGAGGCGAATACAGGCATGAGTGCACGCGCCGACTTTCGCGACCTCGAGTCGGGCACACCGGCCCGCTGGTGGCACCCGCTGCCCGACGGCCGCATCCAGTGCGACCTGTGCCCGCGCGACTGCAAGCTGCACGAGAGCCAGCGCGGGCTGTGCTTCGTGCGCCAGCGCGTCGGCGACGCGATCGTGCTGGCCACCTATGGCCGTAGCTCGGGCTTCTGCATCGACCCGATCGAGAA
>PLZH01000142.1 GCA_003152055.1 Burkholderiales bacterium | reverse complement strand
TCACCGCGCGGGCATTGGGCCCGAGCTCAGCCACAGCGGCGTCGAGCGCTTCCTGCCGGCGGCCGAAGATGAAGACGAAGGCGCCCTCCTCGATGAAGCGCTTTGCCGCGGCGAGGCCGATGCCTGTCGCGCCGCCGGTGATCACGGCGGTCTTTCCATCTAGTCTATTCATGCCATACGTTCTTCGTTGAATTTGTACGAAAGCATGGGGACGCTCACGAACGAGATGAAATTTGTTCCATGGAAGCTACTCCCAACTGAGTGCCTCATCTGTGCGCTGCCGAACGCTTGGAGTGCGAGCCAAAGGTGGAACTCAACACCGCATCCAACGTCCGTGTCCGGTTTAGGACGCTCAGTTCGATCAGGCGATCGTCCGCGACGGGTCGACAGTGCTAGTTGGCGCCCTCGCTTAGCGGACGTTCACACGGCGTACCGAGCCAACGGACGCTGAACGTCGGCAGCACCCTGAAAGCGGCCCTCGGGCGAAAAGCGTCGTCGCCGGTTAGATGACCGCGATGTGGCTAACAGCTGACTTTGAGGCTGCAGCCATGACCGACAGCAACCGCTGCATTGCTGACGCTCAGGTCGTCGTGGCGAAGGGCGGAAGAGGTGCTTCTGTTGCCTCGGCGACGCTCGTTCACCTCCTGGGTTCGGGCGAACGGGAGCGAACCTGCTCTGCTTCCGGAGCAGACCGCGTTCGTTGTCCCGCTTCCCGTTGAGCAGGCGCGCCTCCGGTGAATCGGGCGATCTCGGCGGCCAGACTTCGGTCGGCCACGTCGGTCGAGGCTGAGAGCGCCTCTGTGATTCGCTGCCAGGCCTCGAGCGCCTGCGCGCGTCCTGGGGTCAGCACCTTCCTCAAAACGTCCCGTGGCTTACGTTCCCTGCCCTCCTGCCGCGCCTTGATCCGCCAAAGCGGCAGATAACCTCGACTCTGGCCGCGTGTCGCCTGCCGGGTCGCTTCGGCGTCAATGCCCCACTCTCGAAGCCGTTCGGCGAAGGTCTCGCGCCAGCGATGCAGATCGGCCTTGCGTGGGTTCAGGCGCTTGCCGTGCATGGACTCGGCGCGCACGCTGATGTGCACATGCGGGTTGGCCTGGTGGTCGTGCAGCACCATCACGTATTTGTGGTCGGCGAGTTCTTCCTTTGCGAACTCCCGGGCGGCGCCCTGAACGGTCAGCGGATCAATTCCCCGGGGCATCGACAACATGATGTTGAAGGCTTCGCGGCGATCGCTGACATCCTGGATCTGCGAGCCGCCGAACCGCCAGTCCTCGAGTAGATCTCGAACCTCTTCCTTGCCACGGCACACCTGGCCCCGCTCGTCCTCGATGTCGAGTCTTCCGTTCTTGCTGATGTAGCGAAAGTGGGCGGCAATCGCCTTCATGCCACGGCCGCCGCCGGTGACCTTGACCATGACCTGCGGCGCCCGTCGCACGGTCGCGGCGATACGCTGGCGAATGGCGGCCGCCCGGCTTCGCGCACCCAGGCGGGGCTGGTCCCGTGTCTTGACGATGCGGTTTCCCGGATAGAAGAGCCGGTCGCCCCATTGAACGAGGACGCCGTCGATGGAGTTGGGATCCGTCATTGCCGCTCCTTCGTAGAAAGGCCCGTCGGTTGGCCACGGGGCCGAAGCTCGCCAAGGACGGCTGACGCGAGCGTCACATGGCGTCGAACATCGTCGGCAAGGGTGTCGAGCATGCCGCGGTACTCCTGTGCCGCCCGCACGGAGCCCTCGCGCAAGAGACTGCTCAGGTGGCGGATGTTGCGGCTCAAACTGGCGAGCTCGGCGTTGGACTGGGTCAGCGCCGCCAGGTGTTCCGCCCGCTCCGCCCCGCCAGACAGGATCGGCACGCCGTTGACGAGGCCCGCCATGTAGGCGCCCGGAGACAATCCCGCCGCGTGCGCGGCGCGGATGACCGCTGCAGCGTCAGCGGCGCTCATGCGCAGGTTCAGCCGGGCACGCCCGGATGCCGGGGCTGCAGGTGTCGGTGGCGCGGGCACGAGCGCGGGCTTCACTGGTACTTCCGTGCCGAGCGAGTCGGCCAACGACGAACGGACGAAGTCGGACAGGCGCACCCCGCGCGCCCGAGCCTGCTCGAACAGCTTGCCGCGCAGGCTACCCAAGTCGACGCTGATCCGACCCCGAATCGATCGAGCCATGGCTCGAAACCTCCCACACGCGAAGCGTGTCCGACATGGCACCGAGGCGCCTATCACTGCACTCATCTACGCTTTCATCATCTCCTCGAATCGAGGCAATTCGATCGATGATTTTTCGCGATTTTTCATCGCTGCCAATCTCGTGCGGGTCGCAACGGCGCAAGCGTCGCGACCGACGCGCCGCGATGTCCGCCGACTCGAACAACCTTGGGAAGGCACCGCAGACGATGTCCGTCAGCGCGTCGCCGCTTCTCGCAATCGAAGAAGGGGCGACGCTATAGGCGGCCTAGGCTTCGCTCACCCGCAAGAATCCGAGCAACGCGAGCGACGCTGCCGGAACGCGCCAAGGCGCGACGGTTCGATCGGTGCGTACAAAAACCTCACCGTCGGCATCCGGCACCGAGTCGAGAACGATCTCGACGACGTCCCCACCTGTCGTGGCGAAGAGTCCTCGCCGCGCCTTGCGAGTAAGTGCATCGTTGGACACGTCGGATTTGGGAGCGGCCACAGCGGGCGTGGTCATTGCGCCAGCGGCCGTCGGCATCACTGGCGTTGCTCCGAGTGCTACTGCGAGGCTCGGCATGGCGAGTGTCACCTCCGCGGCGGCGCTCGATTCGGGAGGCCTCGCCACGCTTTGCGCCGCGATTGCCGGCTTCAAAGCGACCGAC
>PLZH01000127.1:62953-63156 GCA_003152055.1 Burkholderiales bacterium | reverse complement strand
CTAGCCAATCCGGCCGGGCTCGTGAGCGCGGCGCCGCTATCCAACAAGGTCGGCGCCGGCTTGGACGCTTGCACCGCGATGCGCACGACGCTCGAGGCGCCTGCGGGGAGCGTGACCGAAGTGGTCTTCTTCTTGGGACAGGCCGCCACACGGAAGGCCGCCCGCGCGGCAGTGCAGACCTATCGCGCCGCCGATCTCGACGC
>PLZH01000127.1:62647-62791 GCA_003152055.1 Burkholderiales bacterium | reverse complement strand
GCAACATTGGTGGCTGCCGCATTCCAGCAAGGGCGTGCGCACCAGGATCTCCGATGACCGGCCCTGGCTCGCCTATGCCGTCGCGCAGTACGTCGAGGCCACGCAAGACAAGCTCGTGCTCGACGAATCCCTTCCGTTCCTCGA